>NZ_JBSGXP010000068.1:0-19736 GCF_053610105.1 Kitasatospora sp. NPDC054939
GTGTCGGCGGGGGCTCGGCGTCGCGGCGGGCCGGTCGGGCCGGGCGGTCAGCGGAGCATTCACAGAACGGAAGTTCGGCGCCGCTCCTCCGTCCCGCTACGAAGGGCGCGATCCGGTCCGACGGGAATTCATCCGGCCGAATTCATCCGGTCGGACCGGCAGCGGGCGCGGCAGCGGCCGTGGACGATCGCAGCACCAGCGCGGTGGCCAGCGGCGCGACCGGGGCGACCGGCTCGCCGCGCAGCAGTCCGGCCAGGGCGTCCACCCCGGCCCGGCCCAGCGCCTCGCCGGGCAGGTCGACCGTGGTCAGCGGCGGGGCGAGCATCCCGGCGACGAAGATGTTGTCGATGCCGACCACCGAGAGGTCGGCGGGCACCCGCAGGCCGAGGCCGGCGGCGGCCTGGTAGACCCCGGCGGCCACCACGTCGTCGTCGCAGATCACCGCGTGCGGCCGGTCGGCGCGCGCCAGCAGCCGGTGGGCGGCGTCGCGGGCGGCGGGCTGGCCCTCGTTGAGGCTGACGCCGAGTTCGACGACGGCCAGGCCGAGCTCCGCGGCGGCCCGCTCGAAGGCGGCCTGGCGGACCCGGAAGGTGTACGCGGAGTGGGTCGAGCGCAGGCGGCCGATCCGGCGGTGGCCGAGCGAGACGAGGTGCTCGACGGCGGCCCGCATCCCGCCGGCCACGTCCAGTTCGACGGTGGGGCGGGCCCGGTCGGTGCCGGGGTCGGCGTCCAGGAAGACGGCGGGGGTGTCGGCCGGCAGCTCGCCGAGCTGGCTGTCGTCCGGGGAGCAGATCAGCAGGCCGTCGAAGCGGCTGGTGGTGGCCGCGGCGCCGAGGGTGGCGCTCCCCCAGCCGGAGCTGACCACCACGGCCAGGCCGTGCTTGCCGGCCTCCTCGTGGACGCCCTCCAGCACCCGGCCGAAGAACGGGCCGAGGATGTTCGGGACGGCCAGCAGGATCATCCCGCTTCGGCCCAGGCGCAGCTGTCGACCGGCCGCCTGGGGGCGGTAGCCGAGGCTGCGGGCCGCCTCGCGCACGCGGTCGCGGGTGGCGTCGGAGACCCGGCGGCCGGCCTCGGTGCCGGAGAACACCAGCGAGACGGTCGCCTGCGAGACCCCGGCCAGCCGGGCCACGTCCCGGCCGGTCGGCCTGCGCACCGGCGCGGGCCAGACCCCGCTGGTGGGGGCGGCGTCCGGGGCGGCAGCTGCGGGCCCCGCGGCCCCGGGCTTGACGGACGCGGGCTCGGCGGACGCGGGCTCGGCGGAGCCGGGCTCGACGGACGTGTCGTCGGCGGACCCGGGCTCAACGGAGGCGGACGCGGGGTCGACGGGCGGCGGCTCGGCGGTGGCGGGCACGGGTGTCGGGGGCGCGGGCCGGTCGGGATCAGCCCTGGCGGGCGGGCGCCGCGCCGCGGGCGGCGTCGTCGGCGGCGTCCTCCTCGGCGTTCTGCTCGGCGATCCGCTTGGCCGTGCGGTCGCGCAGGCCGGCGACCCGGCCCTCGATCTGCGCCGACATCGCGTCGCGCTGGCGGCTCAGCAGGACGTAGCTGAGCGGGGCCGAGACCACGGCCGCCAGCAGGAAGAGGAAGACCACGCCCGCCTCGCCGCTGACCGGGATGATCTGGAAGTGTCCGAGGACCAGGGCCACCAGCAGGCAGCCGAGGAAGATGCTGGCGCGCAGGCAGGTGTAGCGGAGCGTCGCGTGCGACTTGCCGCCGTTCACATTGCTGCTCACTGGGACACATCCTTCGTTGCGCGGGGGGCGGGACCGGTCTCCCAGTGAAGCATGCCGAACGGGCACGCCGGGGAACGGGTCGCCCGCCCCGCCGCTCAGCGCAGGTCCAGCCACATGGTCACGTCGTCGCGGTCGTCCCCCGGCGCGACCCGGATGCCGCCGGGCACCCGGCCGACCTCGGTCCAGCCGCAGCGGGTGTAGAAGCGCTCCAGCCCCTGGCCGCCGCGCAGGTACAGCCGCAGTCCGGCCAGGCCCCAGTCGCGGGCGACCCGCTCCGCCTCGGCCAGCAGCCCGGCGCCGTAGCCGCGGCCCTGGAAGTCGGGGTGCACCATGACCCGGACCAGCAGCCGCCAGTGCTCCATCAGCGAGAACCGCATGGACGCGAAGACCAGCAGGCCCGCCAGCCGGCCGCTCCCCTCCTCGCGGGCGACGAGCAGGCGGTCAGGACCGGCGGGGGCGATCCCGGCGAACTGCTTCTCCGCGGTGACCCAGACGTCGTCCTCGGTGACCGGCGGGACGAAGCCGACCGCCCCGCCGGCGTTGCTCACGTCCGTCCAGAGCCGGACGATCTCCTCGCGCAGGTCGAGGTCCAGGTCGGGGTCGAGGGTGAACACCAGTGTCATGAGCCGTGAGCGTAGTGGCTCATGACGACGGGGCCGTGACGGGCTTCCCGCCGACCGGTGAACGCCGCAGCGGCAGGCAGAGCAGGACGGCGACCGCGCACAGGCCGCCGGCCGCGTACCAGGTCAGGTCGTAGTCGCCGAAGGCGTCCCGGGACAGGCCCGCCAGTCCGGCCACCGCGGCGGCGCCGATCTGGTGGCAGGCCAGCGTCCAGCCGAAGACGATCGGGGCGTCCTCGCCGAAGTGCCGGCGGCAGAGCGCCACGGTGGGCGGCACGGTGGCGACCCAGTCCAGCCCGTAGAAGATCACGAAGGCCAGGATCGGCGGCTCCAGCGAGCCGGCGAACAGCTGCGGCAGGAGCAGCAGCGACATCCCGCGCAGCGCGTAGTAGGTGACCAGCAGCCGGGCCGGGTCGAAGCGGTCGGTGAACCAGCCGCTGGCGATCGTGCCGACCACGTCGAAGACCCCGACCAGGGCGAGCAGTCCGGCCGCCGTGGTCACCGGCATGCCGTGGTCGTGCGCGGCCGGGATGAAGTGGGTGCCGACCAGACCGGCGGTGGTGGCGCCGCAGATCGCGAAGGAGCCGGCCAGCAGCCAGAAGGTCCGGTGCCCCAGCGAGGAGCGCAGCACCCGCAGCGAGCGGGCCAGCGCGCGGCCGTCCCGGACCGGCGCGGGCGGCGGCTCGGTCGCCCCGTACGGGAGCAGGCCGAGATCGGCCGGGCGTTCGCGCATCAGCAGCAGGACGGGAACGGCGACCGCGCTGGCCGCGAGCGACACCACGACCACCGCGGACCGCCAGCCGTGGTGCTCGACCAGCCAGGCGCCGACCGGCAGGAAGACCAGGTTGCCCGCTGCCCCGGCGGCGGTGAGCACCCCGGTCACCAGCCCCTGCCGGGCCTGGAACCAGCGGCCGGTGATGGTGGTGGCGAAGGCGCCCGCCATCGAACCGCTGCCGAGCCCGACCAGGACGCCCCAGCAGAGGATCAACTGCCAGGGCTCGGTCATCAGCATGGTCAGCCCGGCGCCGGTGGCGATGGTCAGCAGGGCGCAGACCACCACCAGCCGCACGCCGAAGCGGTCCATCAGCGCGGCGGCGAAGGGGGCGGTCAGGCCGTAGAGGGTGAGGTTCACGGAGGTGGCGGCGGAGATCGTCCCGAGCGACCAGCCGAACTCGCCGTGCAGCGCGCCCATCATCAGGCTGGGCGCCGAGCGGAAGCCCGCCGAGCCGAGCAGCACCAGCAGGGAGACCCCGGCGACCACCCAGGCGTAGTGCACCCTGGGCGTCCGGGCGGGAGGAGGGGCGGGGGCGGTGGGGGAGGCCGTGACCTGCGCTTCGTTCACCCGACCGAGTGTCACGGGCACGCCCGGGGGCCCACGAGTGGCCTGACTGCCAGCTTTCGCAAACATCGGGCCACCCACCTCCTAGGCTGGTCCCCCCGAGGTGGAGAGGAGCCGATGTGACGACCGGCGAACGGGACGGGCGGCACCTGGTCGCGGTGCTCGCCCTGGACGGCGTGATCGCCTTCGAACTGGGCATCCCCGCACGGATCTTCGAGTCGGCCAAGGATCCGGACGGGGTGCCGCTCTACCGGGTCGCCACCTGCACCCCGGACGGCCGCCCGGTCTCCACCAGCACCGACTTCCGGGTCGCCGTCGACCACGGGCCCGAACTGCTCGCGGTCGCCGACACCGTGGTCGTCCCGGCCTCCGACTGCACCCGGCCGCAGGACTCCGGCCCCGCCGCCGAGCGGGAGCTGCCGCCCGCGGTGGCCGCGGCACTGGCCCGGATCCGCCCGGGCACCCGGCTGCTCTCGATCTGCACCGGCTCCTTCGTCCTGGCCGCCGCCGGCCTGCTGGACGGCCGCCCGGCCACCACCCACTGGCGCTACACCGACCGCTTCGCCGAGCGCTTCCCCCGGGTCCTGCTCGACCCGGAGGTGCTGTTCACCGACGACGGCGACGTGCTCACCTCCGGCGGGGTGGCCGCCGGCGTCGACCTCTGCCTGCACGTGGTGCGGCGCGACCACGGCAGCGCGGTCGCCAACGCGGTGGCCCGCACCTGCCTGGTCCCGCCGTGGCGCGAGGGCGGACAGAAGCAGTACGTGGAACTCCCCCGGCAGACCGCCGAACCGGGCCAGGGCACCGCCGCTGCCCGGGCCTGGGCCCTGGAGCACCTGGACGAGCCGATCTCCCTGGAACGGCTCGCCGCCCGCGCCGGCATGAGCGTACGGACCTTCACCCGCCGCTTCCGCGAGGAGACCGGCTGCAGCCCCGGCCACTGGCTGACCCTGCAGCGCACCGAGCGCGCCCGGCTCCTGCTGGAGGGCACCGACCTGACGATCGACCGGATCGCCCGGGAGTGCGGCTTCGGTACGGCGGCCTCACTGCGGCTGCGGCTGCGCGAGCGGCTGGACGTGGCGCCGAGCGCCTACCGGCGGGCTTTCCGCTCCGGCGACGAGCGGGGCGTCGGCGAGCGAGGCACCGACGAGCGGGGCACCGACGAACCCGGCCGTGACGAACCCGGCCGTGACGAACCCGGTCGCGGCGAACCCGGTCGCGGCGAGCGGGCCTTCCGGGCCGGCGCCGAAGGCGTCGGGGACGCGGTCCGGGTCTGACCGAAAACCGACCCTCCGGTCGGCAGTTGCCGGGCGGATCGGACGGCGGCAGTCCGCGCGCACCCCGCGCGCAGCACCCCCCGCCGCCGTCCGATCCCGGCGCGCGGAGCCTGAACCCGCGCGGCCGCTCTCCGCACTCGCCGAGGAAGCGGTACCCGAGCGACCTGCTGCGGCCCCCCTGCTGACAACGTCCCCCTGTGCCCAGCAGCACCACAACGGCGTTCGGCGTCCCCTCGGCGTCCCCTCGCGGCGGAGCGCTGCACCCAAGAGTGATCAGTCGGATACGTCACGTCAATGGCTAGTCAGAAATTCGGAATGGTTGCGTCAGCTTTCGGCCGACCGATCATCCGGGGGACCGCCGACGGCGCCGTGCGCGCAGTTCAGGGGCGTTTCAGGGGCGGTTCACTGGGCCAGGGCCGCCCAGTCGACACCCGCCAGCGGGTCCACCGGGGCCGCGTCCGCGCCGATCTCGCACCAGACGCGCTTGCCCGAGCCGTCGGGGTACCAGCCCCAGCGGTCGCACAGCAGCTCCACCAGCTCCAGCCCGCGGCCGTTGGTGGCGTCCACGTCGCCGCCCGCGTGCCGGGGGGCCGGGGCGACCTGGCTGGCGTCGGCGACCTCCACCCGCAGCGGGCCGGCCACCGCCGACTCGCACGCGGTCCCGTCGCCCGGCTCCCCGCCGGCGGCGCGGGTGCCGTCCAGGGGGTTGCCCTCCATCGGCAGACAGAGCCTCAGCACCGCCGGACAGCCGGTGTGCACCACGGCGTTGGTCACCAGCTCGGAGACCACCAGGACCACCGTCTCGGCGATCGGGGCCTCCGGGTCCACCCCGTGGTTGAGCAACCGCGACCGCACCCACCGCCGGGCCCGGGCGACCTCGGCAGGGTCCGCCCGCACCGCCAGCTGCACTTGAAGAACCTGCACCGCTCCACCACCCGCACTCGCAGTTCGGCCATCGTCCCGATCGGGCCGGACCGTCCAGCCGGCCGGCCCCGGGCGCCCGCCGCCGCCCGGGCCGCCGCACCCTCGTCCGTCGCGTTCTGGCAGCAACACGAATACGCCTCAGGATGATTCGGTGGACGGGCCGCAGCAAGCGCTTCGGGCATATTCCAGCGATCGGGGGACAGGGCAGTGCATACTGTCCCGTTCACTCTGGCGAGCCTCGCACCGGCAACCGGACCGGCCCGTCGGACGCACCGGGGCGAACCTATCGCCGGAAGGGCCCGGCACCACGCCCGCCACTCGCGAACCACCCGTGCGACATATGTCCAACGGCCTTCGAACAGCGGGATCGGCCGACCGTCCCACGATGTGACGATCCGAGGGGCGGGCCGCAGCGGACCGGCCGCGGGATCCGAAACTCCCCGTTCCATTCTTCACGGAATCCCCCCGTCCCCGAACTCCCGCGATATACCGTTGAGTAGCAATCGGACCGCAGCCGGAATTCCACGACGGGAGGGTGGTTGACCATGGCCGCCCCCGGGCGGAGCCCCCGCTGGGACGAACAGCTCCAACGGCGGCTCGCGCGCGGCGAGGAGACCGCCCTCGGCGAGCTCTACGACCGACTCGCCCCGATGGTGCACGGGCTGGCCTCGCGGATACTGGCCGACCAGGCCGCCGCCGACCAGCTCACCCGCGAGGTGTTCGCCCACCTCTGGGAGCACCCCGAGTCCTTCGACCCGGCCCTGGGCTCGCTGCGCTCCTGGCTCGGCGCCCTCACCCACCGCCGCGCGGTGGACCGCCTCCGGCTGCGCCGCGGCGCCCCCGCCGACGCCCGCAGCGGCCACGGCCCGGGCGGCGACGGGGAGGACGAGATACGCGCCGTCGCCACCGCGGCCCGGGCCCGGTACGTGGTCGACTCGCTGCCGCGGTCCCTGCGCGAGACCGTCACGGTCACCTACTACGACGGCCGCACCTACCGGGAGACCGCGCGCCGGCTCGGCATCAGCGAGCAGGCCGCCAAGCAGCGGATGCGGCTCGGCCTGGAGCTTCTGGCCACCGAACTCGCCGACGAGCCCGCCCCGCAGGCGGACGACGACCGCACGGAGGAGGGCGCGGGATGACCGGCACCGCCGACGAGCAGCGCCACGAGGAGCTCCGCTCGCTGCTCGGCGCCTGGGCGCTGGGCGCCTGCCCGCCGCACGAGGCGGCCGAGTTGGCGGGACACCTCACCGGCTGCCGGTCCTGCGCCGAGGAGGCCGGCCGGCTGCGGGACGCCGCGGGCTGGCTCGCCGTCGACGAGCCGCTCGACCAGCCGGTGGCGCTGCGCCAGCAGGTGATCGACTGGTGCCTGGCCCGCCGCCCCGCCGAACTGCCCGTCCCCGCCTGGAGCGTTCCGTACACGGCCGAGACCGCCAAGCTGGACTCGCTGCTGCGCGACCTCGGCCCCGAGGAGTGGCAGGAGGTCGCCGAACTCCCGTGGCACGGCGGCACCGAGCAGTTGCGTCCGGCCGAAGTGCTCTGCCACCTGGCCGCGGTGGACGGCTACCTGGCGCTCGCGCTCGGCCTGCCCGACCCGGTACCGGGCCGCCCGGACGCCGACGGTCACGTGCCCGGCACGACCGGCACGACCGCCACGACCGGCCCGGCCCGCCGGGTGCCGCCGCAGGAGGCCTGGCCGCCGCGGCCCGCGCCCCGGGTGCCGGAGCAGCGCGGACCGTGGGCCGGCATCACCGGGCGCACCGCCCGGCTCACCGCCGAACTCGCCGGGCAGCCGCCGGAGTCGGTCCGGGCCCGCTGGCGCAAGCAGACCCACGACCTGGTGCGCACCGCCGCGCTCGCCCCGCAGGGCAACACCCCGGTGGACTACGGCTTCGCCACCCTCCCGCTGCGGGACGCCTTCGTCGACCGCGCCTTCGAGTGCTTCGTGCACGGCGAGGACGTCGCCCGCGCGGTGGCCTACCCGTACGCCCCGCCGGCCCCGCAGCACCTGCGGCTGATGATCGACCTGGCGGCCCGGATGCTGCCGCTCGCGCTGGCCGCCCTGCGCGCCGCCGACCGGCCGGGGCCGCCGGGCGCACCGGTCGTCCGGGGCGCCGGCGACGCCATCGGACGGCGACTGCGGCTGGTCATCGACGGACCGGCGGCCGGGGAGTGGCTGATACCCCTGGACGGCCCGGACGGCGGGGTGGACGGCGTGGAGGCGCTCTTCGCGCGCTCCGAGCCGGTGGCCTCGCTGGTGCTGGACGGCCTGGAGTTCTGCCAGCTGGCCGCCGCGCACCGCGACCCGGACCGACTGCCGGTGGGCGAGCACGGCGACCGGGCCGCGATCCGCGAACTGCTGCGCGCCGTCCCGCTGCTCTCCCGGCCCTGAGCGCCCCCGGGCCCGGGTCGGGCGCCGCGAGGCCCTGCGGCCTTGGGCCTCGCGGCCTCGTGGGGTCAGGCGAAGACGACGGTGCGGGTGCCGTTGAGCAGCACCCGGTGCTCGCTGTGCCACTTCACCGCGCGGGCGAGCGCCTGGCACTCGACGTCCCGGCCGAGCGCGACCAGCTGGTCCGGGGTGATGTCGTGGGTCACCCGGGCCACCTCCTGCTCGATGATCGGGCCCTCGTCGAGGTCGGCGGTCACGTAGTGCGCGGTGGCGCCGATCAGCTTCACGCCGCGGGTGTACGCCTGGTGGTACGGCTTGGCGCCCTTGAAGCTCGGCAGGAAGGAGTGGTGGATGTTGATCACCCGGCCGGAGAGCGCGGTGCACAGCTCGTCCGACAGCACCTGCATGTAGCGGGCCAGGACGACCAGTTCGACCTGCTCCTTCTCCACCAGGTCGAGCAGTTGCTGCTCGGCGTCGGCCTTGGTGTCCCGGGTGACCGGGATGTGGTGGAAGGGGATGCCGTAGCTCTCGGTCAGCTCGCGGAAGTCGGTGTGGTTGGAGACCACGGCGGCGATCTCCACCGGCAGCGCGCCGATCCGGGTGCGGAACAGCAGGTCGTTCAGGCAGTGCCCGAACTTGGAGACCATCAGGACGATCCGCATCCGGTCCTCGCTCGGGTGGATCTGCCAGTCCATCCCGAAGGAGGCGCCGATCGCCGAGAAGCTGGCCCGCAGCTTGTCCAGGGTCACCGGCTCGGCGGCGGAGAAGTGCACCCGCATGAAGAACAGGCCGCTGTCCCCGTCACCGAACTGCTGGCTGTCGATGATGTTGCACCCGGTCATGAAGAGGTAGCTGGAGACCGCGTGCACGATCCCCTGCTTGTCCGGGCAGGACAGCGTGAGGACGTACTGGGCGCTGGTCGACTGCTGATCCACGGTGGGGGTGTCCCGTCCTGAGCTCGTGCGGTTGTGGGTGGTCCAGCGTGTCACATTCCGGACACGCCGTGCGGCGCTGCCCGTACTGCGGGACACGGACGTCCGCCGCGCCCGCACCGGGAGCGGGCCGGCTCACACCTGGGTGAGGATCCGCAGGACCTCCAGCGAGCGGGGCGGGGCGTCCGGGTCCTCGCCGTCGTTGACCGTGAGCCGGACGTGCGCCTCGCGCGCGGCCCGGACGGCCTCCGGCCAGCCCTGGTGGCCGAGGTAGGCGGTGGCCGGGGCGTCGGCGCCGACCTGGTGCAGGATGCGGACCACCCGCAGCACGGCGACGTCCACCACGGCGGCCTCGGCCGAGTCGCGGAAGATCGTGCCGACGTACTTCTCGGCGGACCACCGGTCCAGCCAGGTGTCCTCGACGAGGCGGTAGACGGCGTCGGTCACGTCACCGAAGCCCTCCCGCCCGGCCAGCCAGGTCTCCTGCTGGAAGGCAGGGTCGGAGAGCATGTGCAGTGCCGAGCGCAGTCGGGCTCGCCAGCGCCACCAGGGCAGGTCGTTGAGCGGCATGCCGCCCATCGTGCTCGACCGGTGCCCCGGACGAGAAGGGTTTCGGGCGGACCGATGCGAAGAATCTGTGCTGGCGGACATGGAGAGCGATCGTACGTTCCCCCACCGTCGAGGTTCTACACGCGTCCACGACACGGCCCGCCCGGAGTTATGGCGCCGTTGGCCCTCCGTTCGCTTTTCGGCCCTCTCGGCTTGTGGCGTGCGGGCTTACCTGGTGCCAGTGCGCCGCAGAGCGCCAGGGAGGGAAAGACCCATGACCAGCCGAAGGGGCGCGTCCCAGGATCGGAAGTCGGTCGCCGCGCGCCGCCGCCGTCCGATCGTCGCAGCGGTCACCGCCGTGGCCCTGCTCCCCACCCTCTTCTCGGTCTCCGCGTGCGGCGGACCGGCCGATGCCGCCACCAACGGCGGCGACCTCACCGTGATGACCTGGGCCCCGTCCGGCACGGGCGCCACCGACCGCCCCGGGATGACCGCGCTCGCCGAGGCGATCGGCCGGGACCTCAACGCCAAGGGCGGACTGCACGGGCGCAAGCTCAAGGTCCTCACCTGCAACGAGCACAACAGCCCCGACGGGGTCGCTGCCTGCGCCCAGCAGGCCGTCGACGCCAAGGCCGTCGCCGTCGTCGGCTCCTACAGCCAGCACGGCGAGCGCTTCATGACCGTCCTGGAGCGGGCCGGCATCCCGTTCATCGGCGGGTACGGGCTCTCCCAGGCCGAGTTCGGCAGCCCGCTGTCGTACCCGGTCGGCGGCGGTATGCCCGCGCTGATCGCCGGCAGCGGCCGCCAGCTGGTCGACGCCGGCTGCCGGTCGATCTCGCTGATCCGCCCCGACACCCCGGCCGGCGACCACCTGCTCGGCTACCTGGCCAACGCGCTCAAGCCGGCCGGGATCAAGCTGCAGGACGTCAAGTCGCCGGAGCAGTCCAGCGACTACACCGCGCAGGTCCGCAAGGCCGTGGGCAAGGACGAGCCGGGCAACTGCCTCACCAGCGCCCTGGGCGCCGAGCCCACCGGCAACCTGCTGGACGCCTACCGCCGGATCGGCCCGAAGAACACCAGGATCGCCTCGGTGATCGGCAGCGTCCAGCAGTCGGTGGTCGACTCCACCGGCGGCGACGGCGGCCCACTGGCCGGGGCCTACGTCAGCAGCTGGTACCCGCCGGAGTCGTCCAAGGTCTGGAACCAGCTGCGCGAGGTGGCGCGCGCCTCCTCCGGGGGCACGATCGACGTCGCCGACCCCGGTGTGCAGACCACCTGGGTCGCGTACGACGTCTTCCGGCAGGTCGTCGAACGGCTGGCCGCCGCCGGGCGGCCGGTCAACGCCAAATCGCTGACCTCGGTGCTGGACAGCGGCGATCCGATCGACACCGGCGGCCTCACCCCGCCGCTCAGCTGGGGCACCACCAGCATGCTGGCCAGTGCCGAATCGCCGCGGCTGGTCAACACCTGGGTCACCTACCAGCAGGTCAAGGGCGGGCGGCTCGGTCTGCAGCAGCCCGGCTTCGTGGACGTCCGCTGGGTGCTCACCGGGAGCAGGCCGCCGGCCTGATCCGCGGGGGCGCCGCGCGAGGGGGTCGGGCCGGACGGACGGTCCGGCCCCCTGCGCGTCGGCCGCCGGGACCGCTCGGGCCGGGAGCCCGGCGGGTCGGCGCCGAGCGGTTCGGCGGCTCGGAACCGGCGGCTCAGAGCTCGGCGGCGGACTTGGTCGGGAGGCCGGTCTGCCCGGCGATGCCGTTCCACAGCGAGGACGCCTGCTTCTTGGCGGTGGTCGCCGTGCCGCTGGCGGCCGCCGCGTTCTTGTAGTGCGGGTTGTCGAGCTTCTTGGGGTCGCAGGCGCCCGGGGCCTGGATGTCGCCGACCCAGAGCGCGTACTCGTCGTCGGCGGTCGCCGAGGCCTGCCACGCCTGGTTGAGCTGCTCGACCAGCTGCGGACCGCTGGGCAGCTTGTCGGTCTTCAGCCCGGCGAGCTTGGTCAGCAGGTCCTTGCGCTGGCCCGCCGCGCCGGTCAGCGCCTGCTGCGACTCGGGCAGCTTCTCGCACTTCTGCGCCGAGGCGACCGCGTTGACGACCGCCTGCCGGCTGTCGTTGGCGGTGCCCAGCAGGTCGGAGAGCGCCTGGGCCTGGGCCTTGACCTCCGGGCTCACCGCGGTCGAGGCGCTCGCCGACCCGGTGGCGGTGGCCGTGGCGGTGCCGGTGACGACCGGGGCGGCCGTGGTGGGCTTCGCCCCGTCCTCGTCGTCCCCGCTCATCAGGACCGCCACCAGGACGGCAGCCGCCACGCAGCCGGCCGCCACCCCGCCGATGATCAGCTTGTTGGAGGAGCGGCCGGGGCCCTCCGCACGGACCGGCGCCGCGGGCCCGGGCATCCCCGGCGGGGGCAGCGGGGCACCGTGCTGCTGCGGGACGTACGCGGTGGGGTGGTCCTGGAACGCCAGGTTGCCCGGCGGGGCCTGCGGGGCGGGCGGCTGCTGCGGCGCGGCGCCCGGGTACGGCGGCAGGTACTGGGTCTCCGCGGCGTGCTCCGGCACGGGATGGCCGGGCCGGGCTCCGTACCCCTGGCCCGCCCCGTACCCCTGGCCCGCCCCGTACCCCTGGCCCGTGTCGTAGCCCTGGGGCGCCTCGTACGGGGCGGCCCCGTAGTGCTGCGGCGCCTCCAGCGGCGGTTGCTGGGGCGGGTACGACTGCTGCTGCGGCGGCACGCCGTACGCGGGCGGTTGCGGCTGGGGCCCGGGCTGACCCGGCTGGGCGGGCTGTCCCGGCTGTCCGCCCGGCTCGGGGCGGAACAGGTCGTCCAGGTTGAAGTCCCCCGAGTTGGGGTACGAGCGGCGCTGGCTCAACGGGGTTCCTCACCTGTGCACGCCCGCGCGCTGACGGCGGACCACATCGCTTCGGTTCTGGGGAGCATCACAGCTCCTTGGACGTCCCGCCCACGCTACCGGTTCGCCGAACCGGGTGACCACGTGGGCGGAACATCCTCACAGACCGTCCATGCCCGCAGGTCAGGCGGCCTCCGCCTCGGCCCGCGCCTGGAATTCGCGGACCACCCGCTGCTCCCGGAAGGGCTCCAGCCGGCGCCGGAACTCGTCCAGGTACTCGACCCCCCGGTTGGAGCGCAGCCCGCTCAGCAGCCGCACCGCCTGCGCGCCCGTCTCACAGGCGCGTTCGAGGTCCCGCTGCTGGAGCTGGGCGGTCGCCAGCAGCACGAGGTCCACCGCGCGGCGCCGGACCCTGGTCGGCGGGTGCAGGTCGAGCGCCCGCCGGGCGTAGTGCTCGGCGGGGCCGGCCTGCTCCAGGTCCCGGTGGCAGTGGGCCAGCTCGTCGGCCAGGTAGGCGTCGTCGAAGTGCACGATCCAGTCCGGGTCGTCCTCCGGGCGGCGCTTCTCCATCATCTCCAGCGCCTTGGCCGCGACCGCCTCGCAGGAGCGGGCGTCCCCCAGCAGGGCGTGGCCGCGGGCCTCGGCCGCGTAGAACATCGCCATCGCCGTCGGGGTGGCCACCGAGCGGGCGCCCTCCTGGGCCGCACGGGCCAGTTGGGCGATCTCTCGCGGATTGCCGAGGGTGGCTGCCAGGTGGCTCATCGACGCCGCCAGGACGTACCCGCCGTACCCGCGGTCGTCGGCCGCCTGGGCCAGTCGCAGGGCCTGGATGTAGTAGCGCTGGGCCAGGCCCGGCTGCCCGGTGTCCACCGCCATGTAGCCCGCCAGCTCGGTCAACCGGGCCACCGCCGCGAAGAGTTGCCGACCGGTCTCCTCCCGGTACGCGCCGCCGAGCAGCCCGGAGACCACGCTGTTGAGGTAGTGGACGACGACCGGGCGCACGTGCCCGCTGCCGAAGCGGTGGTCGAGGTCGACCAGCATCGCGGTGGTCGCCTTGATCGCGGCCACGTCCGTCGGGCCGACCCGCGGCCCGCCGGTGCGCGCCACCACCGGGTCCGGCGGGGTGATCAGCCAGTCCCGGCTGGGCTCGACCAGGGCGGAGGCCGCGACCGTGGCGCCGGTGAGGAAGTCCCGCCGGCCGACGTCGCTGCGCCACAACTCGCAGACCTGCTCCAGGGCCGCGCTCAGGGTCGGCGCGAACTGCAGCCCGATGCCGGAGCTGAGGTTCTTGCCGTCGGCCATCCCGATCTCCTCGACCGAGACGCCGCGGCCGAGTTTGCGTCCGAGGGCCTCGGCGATCACCGCCGGTGCCTGCCCGCGCGGTTGCTGGCCCCGCAGCCAGCGCGCGACGGACGTCTTGTCGTATCGCAGGTCGAGGCCGTGCTCCGCCCCGCAGAGGTTGACCCGGCGTGCCAGGCCGGCGTTGGAGCAGCTTGCCTCCTGAATCAGCTGCTGCAGACGCTCGTTGGGCTGTCGTGCGACAAGTGGTCTCGCGGCCATGGCTTCGCCTCCCCACACCCTCCGGTCCCGGCCGGCGGGCGACGATTCTGCTGATCTGTTGCCGACTGTCCGACCGTCCAAGGAATCTGACACCAGGTTAGCGATCAGCAACGCCACCGGGATACCCGCGGTGACGATGCCGACCCCCCACGCGCCCGGTGAAATGCTCCCGTGCGCCCCCACTGCGCCCGTCCTCCGCCGGTCCGCAACGGTGGCTCACCGGATCGGGTGACATTGCCGTCGCGCGGGACTCCACGCCCGTCCGGCCGTAACCAGCCTCACGCACGGTAGTTGAGCAGCGCGTGGAAGACATCCCAGGAGCCCCCGACCAGGGCAGCAACGCCGATCTGCCCCCGCTGCTCATCGAAGCCGTCAGCTACGCCGAGAACCGCCACTGGGAGGTCGCCCCGGGCGCCTGGCTGATCGACGGCGACGGGCCGGCCCGCTGCTCGTGCGGCGACGCCCGCTGCCCGCTGCCCGGGGCGCACCCGATCGACGCGGACTGGGCCCGCAAGGCCAGCGCCGGGCCCGGCGCGGCGCGCCGCTGGTGGACCGAGCGCCCGCAGGCGTCCATCCTGCTGCCGACCGGCCGCTCCTTCGACGTGCTGGACGTGCCGGAGACGGCGGGCTGCCTGGCGCTGGCCCGGATGGAGCGGATGGACCTCCAGCTCGGCCCGGTGGTCGTGGTGCCGGCCGCGCCGGGGCGGGTCGGGCGGCGGCTGCACTTCCTGGTGCTGCCCGGGGTCGCGGCCAAGCTCCCCGAGATGCTCCGCCGGCTCGGCTGGCCGCCCGGCCGGCTCGACCTGGTGGCCCGCGGCGAGGGCGACTGGACGGTGGCCCCGCCGTCCCGGGTGGGGCCGTGCGGCTTCGCCCAGTGGGCCCGCTCGCCCTCCGCACTGAACCGCTGGCTGCCGGACGCCGCCGAGCTGATCAGCCCGCTGGCGTACGCGTGCGGCCGCGAGGCCCCGGCGGCGCGCCCCCAGCCGGCCCAACCGGCGGCGGTGCGCTGACCCCGTCTTTCACCGTTTCGAGGACGGCCGCCCTCCGCCTATCGGGTGAGGGCGTGCACCGCGCGAGACCCCGCGCGCACCTGACGGGCCCCGTTTCCCACCGGAGACGGGGCCCGTCACACGTGCGTGCGGATAAGGGATCGGTGTACCCGCTGGTCAACGGCAGAAGCCCCTCGTACGAGTGACGGCGCTCAAGGATTGCCATGATCTGCCGAGGGGAGAAATTCCAGCGTGAGGGGACGCCGGAGGGGCGCTCGGACGGGGAAGCCGGGCGCGGCGGTGGGAGGGAAACCGGAGGGGAACAGGGAGGGGAAGCGGGGGGCCGCGTCACCGGCCGAGCTCGGGGAGGCCGGTGACGCGGTGGAGGGGAACCGGGAGGGCGGACAGGGCCCGGCGCGCACGGGGAGCGCGCCGGGCCCCGGTCGGTCCTCCCGCCCACCGCCGGCCCGCTGGCCCGGCGGGGGAAGGACTCAGGCCCGGGCCACGAAGACGTGCGCCGCGATGTCCTTGCCGAGCTCGGCCGCGTCGTCGCCGCTGCCCACCAGCACGCCGCCCACGCCGGGCGCCACCTGGACCGTGGAGCCGGGGCGGATGCCGGCCCGGCGCAGGGTCCGCATCAGCTCACCGTCGGTCTGGATCGGCTCGCCGATCCGGTGCACGACCACGCTCTCGCCGTCCTCGCCCGGCTTGACCGAGTCCAGCGTCACCAGGTCGGCGTCGAAGCCCTCGCCCTCGGCCTTGGGGTCGCCCAGCTCGTCCAGGCCCGGGATCGGGTTCCCGTACGGGGACTGGGTGGGGTGGCCGAGCATCGCCAGGACCTTGCGCTCGACCGTCTCGCTCATGACGTGCTCCCAGCGGCACGCCTCCTCGTGCACCTGCTCCCATTCGAGGCCGATCACGTCGACCAGCAGGCACTCGGCGATGCGGTGCTTGCGCATCACCCGCACCGCCAGCCGACGGCCCTCCTCGGTGAGCTCCAGGTGCCGGTCGCCGGCGATCCGGAGCAGGCCGTCGCGCTCCATCCGCCCGACCGTCTGGCTGACCGTGGGGCCGCTCTGCTCCAGGCGCTCCGCGATGCGGGCACGCATCGGGGTGATGCCCTCTTCCTCCAGCTCCAGGATGGTGCGAAGGTACATCTCAGTCGTGTCGATCAGCCCAGACATCGCCGCTGGCTCCGTTCTTCGGTGTCCTCACCGCCAATTCTGACGTACCGCACTGACAACCGGGCCCGGGCAGGGGTGTCCGGGGCGGCTTTTCGTTCCTGTTGACAGCGGTACGGGTGAGGCAGCACCGTGCTCGCCGTAGCTTTCTCCATCGGCGGTCCGGCCACCGCGACCGCCCCGCCAGGCCGGCTCCCCCACCGGCAGAGAGTGAAGGCAACCGATGAGCGACCTGGTCGGCACGTACTTCGACGCCGCGATCGCCCACCTCCGGCGGGTCCGCGCCGAGGAGGCGGAGAACATCGAGGCGGCGGCCGTACTGCTGGCCGACGCGGTCTCCGGGGGCCGCCGGGTCTTCACCTTCGGTTCCGGCCACTCCTCGCTGGCCGCGCAGGACGTCGTCTACCGGGCCGGCGGGCTGGTGCCGGTCAACCTGCTGGACGTCCCCGGTATGTCCGGCGTCACGGTGATGCCGGCGCCGCTGTCCAGCGCCCTGGAGCGGGTCTCCGGCCTGGCCACCACCACGCTGGACCTGACCCCCGCCGCCGCCGGCGACCTGCTCTTCCTGATCTCGCTCTCCGGCCGCCAGGTGATGCCGGTCGAACTGGCCCAGCACGCCCGCGCCCGCGGCCTGAAGGTGATCGGGGTGACCTCGCTGGCGTACCCGGGCGAGGTGCCCTCGGCTCACCCCTCGGGCACGTACCTCAAGGACCACTGCGACGTGGTGCTCGACAACAAGATCGCGGTCGGCGACGGCGAGCTGACCCACCCCGCCGCCGAGACCACCTTCGGGCCGGTCTCCACCATCGTGACCAGCGCGCTGATGCAGGCCGTGGTGGCCTCCGCGGTCGGCCGGCTCGCCGACGCGGCGGCGGCCGGCACCGCCGCGGCCCCGCCGCTGTTCCGCTCCGGCAACGTGCCCGGCGGCACCGAGTGGAACGCCAAGCAGATGGCCGACAACGCGGACCGGATCTTCTACACCTACTGAGTACTGGACAACCTGCGGGGCTTCCCGGCCAAGCGTCCGCGGACCGGGCGTACCGGCGGGCGGCGGCGGGCACGGGACCGGCTGCGACGCGAGCGACGGGTGGGGGCCGGGGATGGCATCGGGGGCGGGTCCGACGGACCGGTTGCGCGAGGACGACCTGATGCCGGGGCCGTTCCGGACCGCCGACTCGGCCTCGCTGCACGGCCAGCGGCGCACCGTCCTGCTGTCCGGCTGGGCGCTGGCCCTGCTGGTCGCCGCCGCGGCGGCCGGCTCCGCGGGCGGGCGCCCCGGTGCCTGGGCGGCCGCGGCCGGCTACCTGGGCGCGGCCGTGCTCGCCGCGGTGACCGGCCGGCAGAACCCGCAGGCGCTCTGGTACGAGGGCCGGGCCGCCGCCGAGTCGGTCAAGACGCTGGCCTGGAAGTACGCGGTGCGGGCCGACGCCCACCGGCCGCCGCCGCGCGCGCTGCCGGACGCCGAGGGCCTCTACCGCTTCCAGCTGGAGGAGGTGCTGGGGGCCTTCCGCGGCGGCCCGGCGGTGGCGCCGGGCGCCGGGGCCGGCGACGGGATCACCGACGGGATGCGCCTGCTGCGCGGGCAGCCGCTCGCGGTGCGCCGCGAGGTGTACCTGCGCGAGCGCATCCGGGTGCAGCAGGCCTGGTACGGCCGCAAGGCCCGGGCCTGCGCCCGGGCCGGACGGTGGACCGGGGCGCTCTGCGTGGCGCTGCCGCTGCTCGGACTGGCCCTGGCCCTGCTGCGGGCCCTGGGCGGCCCCGCCGTGGACGCGTTCGGCGCCGTCTCGGCGCTGGCCGCCGCGGTGACCGCCTGGACGCAGCTGCGCCAGTACCGGCCGCTGGCCGCCGCGTACGCACTGGCCGCCGACGAACTGGAGCTGGTCCGGCGCCAGCTCACCGGGCTGGACCTCGCGGCGGCCGACGCCGAGGAGGTCTGGGCCCGGCTCGCCAGGGACGCCGAGGACGCGGTCTCCCGCGAGCACACCACCTGGCAGGCCCGCCGCGAGGTGCGCGGCCGGGACCACTGAGGAGGCCGCACGTGGCAGTACGGATGGTGAAGACGCCGGACGGCCGCACCCTGGCCGTCGAGACCCACGGGGACCCGCGCGGACGGCCGGTGTTCCTGATGCACGGCATGCCGGGCAGCCGAATCGGCCCGCACCCGCGCAGCACCGTGCTGTACCGGCTGGGCGTCCGGCTGATCTCCTTCGACCGGCCGGGGTACGGCGACTCCTCGCGGCTGCCCGGGCGGCGGGTCGGCGCGGCGGCGACCGACGTGCGGATCATCGCGGACGACCTGGGGCTGGCCGGCTTCGCGGTGGTGGGCCGCTCCGGCGGCGGGCCGCACGCGCTGGCCTGCGCGGCCCTGCTGCCGGACCGGGTGCTCCGGGTGGCCGCCCTGGTGAGCCTGGCGCCGCGCGACGCGGCCGGGCTGGACTGGTACTCCGGTATGACGGCGTCCAACGTCCGGACCTACCGGGAGGCCGAGCGCGGCCACCACCGGATCGCGGACAGCCTGGAGTTCCGCTCCCGGCAGATCAAGGCCGACCCGGTCAGCCTGCTGAAGGGCCTGCGGCCCGAACTGCCCCCCGCGGACCGGGAGGTGGTGGCGGTCGCCGGGATCCGCCGGATGCTGCAGAGCAACTACCGGGAGGCGTTCCGGCAGAACGCGGACGGCTGGATCGACGACATCCTGGCGTTCACCGCCGACTGGGGCTGCAAGGTGGAGTCGATCGCGGCGCCGACCCTGCTCTGGCACGGCGCCGACGACCAGTTCTCGCCGGTCGACCACTCCCGCTGGCTGGCCGACCACATCCCCGGCGCCTCGCTCTTCCTGGAGCCCGGCGCCGCCCACTTCGGCGCCCTGCGGGTGCTCACCCAGGCGCTCAAATGGGCGGCCGGCCAGGACGGTTGAGCCGGATCCCCGGGTCGGCCCCTCAGGCCGCCGCGGCCGGGAGCGCCGCGTCGAGCAGCACCTCGGCGGCGGCGCGGGCCTGGGCGGCCGGTTCGGTGCCGCCGAGGATGCCGGCGGTGGCCATCGCGCCGTTGGCGAGCAGGCCGAGCTGCGCGGCCAGCACCGGGGGGCCGTCGAGCGCGGCCACCAGCCGGGCGAAGTGCCCGTTCAGCGCCCGCTTGTGGGCCCGGACCAGCTCGGCGACCTCCGGTGAGACGCCGCCGAGTTCGCCGTAGGAGTTGATGAAGGCGCAGCCCCGGAAGCCGGGCCGGGCGAACCAGTCGGCGAGGTAGTCGAAGACGTCGAGGATGCGTTCGCGGGGGCCGGCGCCGGGGCGGGCGTGGTCGGCGATCGCCTCGGCGACGGCGGTGGGGGGGGGGGGGGGCCCCGCGGGGGGCCCGGGGGCCGCCCGCTCTTGAAAAAAAAAAAAAAAACACAAACAAACACAAAGAAACG
>NZ_JBSGXP010000068.1:19746-41262 GCF_053610105.1 Kitasatospora sp. NPDC054939
TCGGCGAGGTTGTCGTTGCCGTCGTGGGGGGGGGGGGGGGGGGGGGGGGCGGGGCGGGCGTGGTCGGCGCGCGCCGCGGCGCCGGCGGGGCGGCCGCCCCCCCCCACGGCGGTGACCAGGTCGTCCTTGGAGGGGAACACCTGGTAGAGGCGTTTGAGCGAGACCCCGGAGGCGGTGCGGATCGCGTCCATGCCGACGGCCTGGACGCCGCGCTCGTCGAAGAGCGCCTCGGCGGTGTCGAGCAACCGGGCCTCGGCGGTTTCCACGTCCATCCGGTGATCACCCCTTGCGCAGAGAACGATGGTTCTCTACTGTACATCGCAGCGGGGAGAACGATGGTTCTCCTCGTCGGCCGATCGAGAGAACGATCGTTCTCCCGGCCCTGCCACCCGAGGAGCCCGCCGTGAACGCCTTCGCCGCCCGCTACCGCACCGCCCTCGTCGACGGCCTGGAGATCGCCTACCGCGAGGCCGGCGACCCGGCCGCCCCGACCCTCGTCCTGCTGCACGGCTTCCCGTCCAGCTCGCACATGTTCCGCGGCCTGATCGCCGAACTCGCCGACGAGTACCACCTGATCGCCCCCGACCACGTGGGCTTCGGCCGCTCCGCCGCCCCCGCCACCACCGAGTTCGACTACGGCTTCGAACGGCTCACCGACCTCACCCTGCAGCTGCTCGACCGGCTCGGCCTGGACCGCTTCGCGCTCTACGTCCACGACTACGGCGCCCCGATCGGCCTGCGGATCGCCGCCCGGCACCCGGAGCGGATCACCGCGCTGATCAGCCAGAGCGGCAACGCGTACACCGAGGGCTTCACCCCGTTCTGGAAGGTGCTCTTCCAGCACGCCGAGGACCGCGCCGCCCACGAGCCGGCCGTCCGGCAGCTGCTCACCGCCGAGGCCACCCGCTGGCAGTACACCCACGGCGTCCCCGCCGACCGGCAGGACCGGATCTCCCCGGACGCCTGGGTCGTCGACCAGGCGTACCTGGACCGGCCGGGCAACCGGGAGGTGCAGCTCCAGCTTTTCTGGGACTACCAGTTCAACCTGGCCCAGTACCCGGTCTTCCAGGAGTACTTCCGCACCCACCGGCCGCCGACGCTGGTCACCTGGGGGCGGGGCGACGAGATCTTCGGCCCCGAGGGCGCCGAGGCGTACGCCCGCGACCTGCCGGACGCCGAGATCCACCTGCTCGACGCCGGCCACTTCGCCCTGGAGACCCACGGCGAGGAGATCGCCGCGCTGATCCGCGACTTCCTGCGCCGCCACCGCTGATCCGGCCCGGACCGGCCGTCACCGCCCCGGTGACGGCCACCGCCGGCACCGCCCGAAGGGGGTACCTCCGATGTCCTTGCTCAGCAGCACCGCCGCCGGCCCGCTCACCGCCGAGCGCCGCGCCGCCCTCACCGCCGCGACCGTCGCCCTCGGCGCCGTCCTGCTGCTGGCCGCCGTCCAGCAGTCGACCGGCCTGCACGTCTTCGCGATCCCGTACATCGCCACCGCCGCCGTGCTCGCCATGGCGCCCGGCGCCCCACTGGCCGCCCCGCGGGCGGTCCTGCTCTCCTACCCGGCGGCCGCGCTGACGGCCCTCGCCGTCACCGCGGTCGCCGGACCCTCCGAGTACGCGGCGGGGGTGGCGGCGGCGCTCACGGTCGCGGTGCTCCTGCTGCTGCGGGCCCCGCATGTGCCGGCCGTCCCGGCGGCGGCCTTCGTCGGACTGCAGGACCCGGGGCCGGGCTACCTGCTCGACCCGCTGCTGCCCGGGGTCGCGCTCGTCCTGGGCACCGCCCTGCTGGCGGGGCGTCTGCTGCCCGGCTACCGCTACCCGGCGCGCCGGACCGGCTGAGCGGGCGGGCCGTACCGGACGGCCGCGGGCGCTACCGGGCAGGCGGGCGGGCCGTACCGGACGGCGGCGGGCGCTACCGGGCGACCGGGGTGAGCGGGTCGCCGCCGGCCAGCACCGCCAGCACGTTGTCCACCGCCAGCCCGCCCATCGCCTGCCGGGTCCGGACGGTGGCACTGCCCAGGTGCGGGGCCAGCACGGCCCGCTCCTGGGCGAGCAGTGCGGCCGGGACCTCGGGCTCGCGCTCGAAGTTGTCGACGGCGGCCGCGGACAGCGCCCCGGACTCCAGCGCGGCGGCCAGCGCGAGTTCGTCCACCACCCCGGCGGTCATGCTCACCACGACGGCCCCGGCCGGGAGCCGGGCGAGCCGGCGGGCGTCCACCAGGTGCCGGGTGGCGGCACTCAGCGGGCAGGTCACCACCAGGACGGCGGACCGGTCGAACAGCTCGTCCAGCGCCAACCACTCGGCGCCGTCGGCCTGTTCGGCGGGCAGCTCGCTGCGGTTGTGGTAGACGACCGGCATGTCGAAGGCGCGGGCCCGGCGGGCCACCGCCTGCCCGATCCGGCCCATCCCGAGGATGCCGAGCTGTGTCCCGGCCAGCTCCGTGCCGAGCAGGAAGTTCGGCGCCCACGCCCACGGCCGGCCCGAGCGCAGCCACCGCTCGCCCTCGCCGAGACGGCGGGTGGCGGCCAGCAGCAGGGCCCAGGCCATGTCGGCGGTCGCGGCGGTCAGCACCCCGGGGGTGTTGCTGACCGGCACCCCGCGCGCGGCGCAGGCCGCGAGGTCGATGTTGTGGTGGCCGACGGCGTGGTTGGCGATGATCCGCAGGCCCGGGCCCGCGGCATCCAGGAACTCGCCGTCCACCACGTCGTCCAGGGTGGTGACCACGGCGGCCCGGCCCCGGACGGCGGCCAGCAGCTCCGCGCGCGCCATCGGCAGGTCGCTGTCGTGCTGGGTGACGCCGTGCACGGCGGAGAGCCGTTCGACCACCCCCGGCGCGAGGCGGCGGGTGACCAGGACCGGGGGCGGGGAGGGCTCGCTCATCAGGCCCGAAGCATACGCCCCGGGCCCGGACCGGGCGCCGTCCTCCCGCCCCGACCGGGCGCCGTCCTCCCGCCCCCGCGCGGTGGCGGGCCGCCGCTACACCGGCTGCGGCTCCAGGTCGCGGTTGATCCGCTTCCAGCCGCGGGCGGAGACCGTGTTGGGGTGCTCCTCGCCGAACTGGCGGATCAGTTCGGCGACCGCGCGGGCCCGCAGTTCGGCGGCCTGGGCGTGGTGGCCGGCCGTCCGCAGGGTGACCGCGAGGTTGGCCTCGCAGGCCACCGCGTCCGGGTGGGAGGTGGTGTAGCGGGCGCAGAGCGCCGCGTGGGCGGCGCGCAGCAGTTCCTCGGCCCGGGCGAGCTGGCCGTCGTCCCCGTACGCGTTGGCCAGGTTGATCATCGCGTTCAGGGTGTACGGGTGGTCCCGGCCGACCGACTCGGCCAGGCCGTGCACGGTGGCCTCGCCGGTCTCGATGGCCTGCTGGATCTCCCCGCTGCCACGCAGGTAGACGCCGAGGTTGTTGGCGCAGGCCAGGGTGAACGGGTGCTCGTCGCCGAACAGCCTCCGGTGGCCCTCGTAGACGGTGGCGGCGAGGTCGCGGGCGGCCTCCTTGTCGCCGGAGGCGCTGTAGTCGGCGGCCAGGTTGAGCGCGCAGGCGAGGGCGTCGGGCGCGTCGGCGCCGTACCGCTCCAGGTAGCGCTCGTAGGTCTCCTTGGTGATCCGCCGGGCCTCGGCGAGCTGGCCGAGCCGGCGCAGCGAGACGGCCAGCGACTTGGCGTTGCGCAGGTTCTCCGGCAGGTCGGGGTCGAGGACGTCGCCGAGGTCGTCGGTGACCTCCTGGAGGAGCTCGGCGGAGCCCTTGTAGTCGCCGAGTTCGCGCAGGTCCCGGGCCAGGTTGGACTTGGTGGAGAGGGTGTACGGGTGGCGCGGGCCGAGCACCGCGGTGCGCCGGTCCAGGGTCTCCTGATCGAGGTCGCGGGCGGCCTCGCTGTCACCGACCAGCCGGTAGTCGATCGCCAGGTTGTTCGCCATGGAGAGGGTGCGCGGGTTGTCGTCGCCGAACAGCTCGCGGAACTGGTCGAGGATCTCGCGGTCGAGTTCGAGCGCGGCCTGGAACCGCCCGAGCGCGCGCCGGTCCGCGCCGAGCGAGCCGGCGGTCATCAGGGTGTACGGGTGGTGCTCGCCCAGCAGCGCCCGCTGGCGCTCCAGGGTGGACTCGTCGAGGGCCAGCGCCTCGGCGTAGTTGCCCTGCGAGCGCAGCACGTTGGCGAGCTGGAAGCGCAGCAGCAGGGTCTGCCGGTCGTCGGAGCCGAGCTTGCGGGTCCAGGCCTCGTCGAGGTCGTGGCCGAGGCTGCGGGCGCGCTCCAGCTCGCCGCGCTTCCACAGGTAGCGGACCCGGTCGATGAGCAGCTGGCGGGTGTCCGCCTCGTCGCAGTTGTGCGCCTTGGACGGCGACAGGTGCGGCCAGATCTCGTCGAAGGCGGGCCAGTTGGCGGGGTCGTCGGTGTCGCCGAGGACGGGCCGGGCGCCGGTGAGGATGCGGTGCACCTCGTGGATCGCGGTCTCCTGCTCGTCCTCGTCCATCTCGGAGCGGATGACCGCCTGGACGAGCCGGTGCACCTGGAAGCTGTTGCTCCCGGCGTCGACCTTGGCCAGCGCGTACCGGCCGATCGCCTGGATCACCTTGCCGAGCATGAACTTGTCGTTGAGGTCCTCGTCGTACTTGACCAGGGCGCGGATCATCTGGTCGCTGTAGAAGAGGTTCATCGAGATCGGCTCGGCGGCGAAGAACGCGCACAGTTGGAGCAGCCGGACGGCCGCCGGGGACTGCTCGCGCAGCCGGGCGATCGAGACGTTCCAGGTGGCGCCGACCGGGGTGGGGTAGTCGGCGGGGCTGGCGACGGCCAGGGCGCGGGCGGCCTCGGCCTGGAGCTGGGCGACGTAGGTGTCGACCGGGGTGCCGGTGGTGTCCAGCCAGGCGGCGGCGACCTCGACGGCCAGCGGCAGGTCGCCGACCGCCTCGGCGACCCGGTCGGCGTCGGCCCGGGTGAGGCCGCGGGCGCGCCGGCACAGGTGCTCGACGCTCTCGCCGCGGGTGAAGACGTCCACCTCCAGGGCCTCGGCGTGCCCGGCCCAGGACTGGTTGCGGCTGGTGACCAGGATGTGGCCGGAGCCGCCGGGGAAGAACCGGCGGATCTCGGAGGGCTCGTCCGCGTTGTCGAAGATCAGCAGCCAGCGCGAGGTCGGCACCCCGCGGCGCAGGGCCTCGCGGGCGGCCTCGGCGGCCTCGCTGACCGAGTCGCCGACCCGCAGCCCGAGCCGGCGGGCGAGTTCGGCGAGCGAGGGGGCGACCAGTTCGGTCTGCTCGGCGTCGATCCACCAGACCAGGTCGTAGTCGGACATGAAGCGGTGCGCGTACTCCAGGGCGACCTGGGTCTTGCCGACGCCGCCGAGCCCGTAGAGGGTCTGCGGGGTGGGCAGCACGGCGGCCATCCCGCCGCGCAGCTGGTTGCGCAGCTGCTCCAGGACGGTCGCGCGACCGGTGAAGGAGGGGTTGCGCGGCGGCACGTCCCACACCTGCGGCTTGCTGCCGGGGAACCGCGGGCCGCTGCCGGGGGCGTCGTCGAGCGGGGCGTCCCCCCGGCCGAGCGCGCGCAGCAGGGTCTGCACGGACTGCGTCTCGTCGCGGCCGACCAGGTCGACCGGGTTGCGGTTGCTGAACGGCGCGGTGAGCCGGACGTCGCCGACCCGGACGGGCACCAGCTGGCGCCGGGTGCCGGACGGGTCGGAGCTGACCACCGACTCCCACAGCGCCCGGGCCTGCGGGGAGCGCTGGTAGGCGGGCGAGAGCACGGCGACCGTGCGGTAGGCGGCGTCGATGCCGCGCTCGGTCTCCTGGCGGGGGTCCGAGCCTGCGCTGAGGTCCCGGGGCAGCACCCGGAAGCCGGCCCGGGTGAGCACGGACTCGATCCAGTCCGCCCACATCCGGTCCTCGGGCACGTACGAGAGGTAGAGGTCGGCGGGCACGGACGGGCGGCGCCGGGTGAAGGCGTCCACGTACCGCAGCCGGACGTCCTCGTCGACCGGGGGCAGCGAGGCGACCCGGCCCTGGGTGATCACGCCGGTGAGCCGCTCGCAGGCGGCCAGCATCGAGGTCGGGGTGCCGCTCTGGTCGCCGAAGGTCGCCAGGATCTCCTCGTAGGCGTAGAAGGGCCGGTACGGGATCTCCACCGAGCCCCAGTAGCCGGCGAGGTCCTCGGCGCCGAGGCCGGCCGGCAGCCCGTCGAAGCGGATCCGGGCGAGCGCCCGGCCGGCGTCGGCCTTCTCCTTCTCGCCCTCGTCGATGCGCATCGGCACCGGCAGGATGCGGATGCCGCGCTCGCGGTAGCGGTCGTGGATGTGCTGGGCGATCCGGGAGGCGCCGTCGATCGACTGGTCGCTGAGGGTGAAGCAGACCACCAGGTCGTCGGGCATCTGGACGGTGCAGATCTCGGCGATGTCGGAGAGACCGGTCCGGGAGTCGATCAGGACGTAGTCGTAGCGGCGGCGCATGTCGGCGCGCAGGGCGTCGAAGAACTGCCCGCCGTCGAACCGGTCGTAGAAGATGTCCCAGTCCAGGTGGGTGACGGCCTCCGAGTAGTCCCGGTTGAACTGCCCCGCGGAGAGGAAGTCCAGGCTGCCGCCGCCCGGGAACGCCCAGGAGAGCGACAGTGCGTGCGGGTGGACCCGGGCGAAGTCGAGGTGCCAGCCCTCGGCGTGCTCGACCGGCCGCAGCGCCTCCTCCCGGTACTCGGCGATCAGGTCCATCATCCCGGTGGTGCCCGCCAGCACGGCCGGGTCGAGGAAGGGGTGGAAGAACTTCGCCAGCCCGGGCGCTTCGAGGTCCCAGTCGACGGTGAGCACCCGGAAGCCGTTGGCGGCCAGGATCCACGCCGTGTTGGCGAGCGCCATGGTGCGGCCGGTGCCGCCCTTGTACGAGTAGAAGGTGATGATCCGGCCGTCGCGGTCCTGTTCGGCCTGCCGATCGGCCTCGCGCTGGGCGAGGGCGGCCGAACGCAGGGCGCCCGCCCGCAGGTTCCTGGTCCGGGTCTCGCTCATCTGGGTCCTCCCCCGAACGACGGCCCGTCGTCGGGGCCGTCGCCTTCGTCACTGGCTGGGTGGTCGTCCGTGAAGGGGCTGTCCTCGGCCCGCCCGCGGCGGAAGGCCCCGCGCAGGTCGGGCCGGGACTGGGCCGGCTGGTCCGGCTCCCGTTTGGTGCGGCGCTCGAACGCGTACTTGGCCTTCATCGCGGCGGCGGGCAGCGCGTCGTCGAAGTCCTCCTGGGTGCCGAGGCCCGGGAGCGGTCCGCCGATCGCCCCGTGGAAGCTGGGCCGCCCGGCCCGGTGGGTCATCCGCAGGGCCTGGCCGCTGAGTTCGCCGAGGTCGTGGTCGGCGGCCGCGCAGTCCGGGTCGTCGAGGTTCCACGGTTCCAGCACGCTCACCCAGTCCGAGTTTGAGCGGTCGAAGCGCCGCACCAGCTCCCGCCGGGCGTCGTCGCGCAGCGCCCAGCGGTCCAGCAGCAGCAGGCCGGGGGCGGCGGGCGGGTCGCCGTCGAGGATCGACTCGACCTCGTCGTCGAACTCGTGCACGGTGGGCTGGAAGCCGAGCTGGCGCGCCACCCGGGCCGCCTGGTCGGCGAGCGACCGGGGGGCGGCCGGCCGGTACGGGTGCCAGTCGACCCGCGCGCGGCCGTAGTAGTCCGGGCTCCGGTCGGGCGGCAACTCGCCCTGGTGGTAGGAGAGTACGGAGATCCGCAGCTGCTTGGTCGGGGTGTTCACCGGGAAGGCGCTGGGCTGCGCGTTGAAGTCGAGCCGGCGCCCGACCGGGATCACCGTCTCCTCGGCGACCTCGACGATCCGCCGGGCCAGCCGGTGCACCGCCAGCTCGTACGAGGCCCGGTAGTTGCTCAGCTTCATCAGGGCGCAGAGGCCCTCGGACACGTAGTCCATACCGAAACTGGCGTGGTTGAACTGGAGTTCGCCGGCCACCTTGGGCAGCTTGTAGCGGGCCATCGGCGCCCACAGCACCGGCACGATGCCGCTGGTCCGCTCGGACTCCAGGGTGGCCGGGTAGACCGGGCGCTGGGTGAAGGAGTGCCACTCCTGGCCGCACGGAACGCTGTTGAAGTAGCGCGGCGAGTACAGCGGGACGAACACCCGGCAGGTGGCGAGCTCCTCCGACAGCCGGTCGGCCCACAACTCCCCCTGGTGCATGTCCTCGTCCATGAATCCGACCGGCGCCCCGGCCGGCACGGTGGTGAGTTCGAGCACCGCCTCGCAGAGGTCGCGGAAGAGCTTGCGGACCCAGAGGTTCGGGTCGCCCGCGCCCCGGACCCCGGCTCTGGGCGTGTGGGCGTAGGAGAGGAAGAAATACGGCCGGGCCGCATCGTCGTCCCAGCCAGGGTCGTTCACACGCGCCTCCCCCGGGCCCGCCGGCAACCTGTTCCCCCGCAGTCCCCGTACGGGGGCTTCAGTGTAGGAACGATCGAGGGCGGAATGGAATAGCACAACAACCCGGCGGATGGCATGCCCAGGCCGATCAGGGGGCGCATCGGAGATCGCCGGGAGCCGCCCCGGCGCACGACGGTCGGACGTCCGGCGCACGCCCCCGCGCGGGAGCCGTCAGAGCGGCGGCAGGCCCTTCCAGCGGCGCAGGACGCGCTCCGCGAGGTCCACCGCCTCGCGCAGCGGCACCAGCCGGGTGAAGGCGTCGCCGATCCGGCCCTCCACGATGCCCGCGGACTCCGCCAGCACCTCCTTGCCGAGCCGGCCGAAGTGCAGGTCGTCCAGCTCGTCCCCCTCGAAGTACTCCCATCGGCGGCTGCCGTCGGGCGCCTTGAGCACGCAGCCGTACTGCCGCCGGCCGGCGCCGGGCATCCGCAGGTCGGCGAGGTGGAAGCCGGTGAACTTGTCGAAGTCCACGCCGATCGCCAGCACCCGGGCGTCCAGCTCGTACAGCCGTGCCAGCGGCGAGCGGTCGCCCAGGTGGCAGTCGAGGTCGTGCACCCGGGTGATCTCCTCGGCGCGGACGCCCAGCGCCGCGAAGGACGCCTGCGGGTGGCTGCTGCGCAGGGCGCCGGGCCGCCGCCGGACCAGCTCGGGCAGCATGCCCATGCTGGGCGAGCAGGGCGTGGTCAGCGGGTCGAACGCGGGCATCCCGGCCCGCCAGGCGGCGATCCGCTCCGGCGACCAGCCGGCGGTCATGGTCCGCACCAGCCGGGAGGTCAGCGAGTTCTCCGGCGTGGAGGTGTAGACGACGAGCGTCCCGCTCCCCCGTCCGAGGACGTCCAGCAGCGCCTCGACCACCTCCTCCGCACCGCCCGCCACCTCCCCCAGCGCCCGCAGCGACGCCTGCACCAGCAGGACCTGGCCCTCCTGCACGCCGAGGTGGCGGAGCCGGCCGGCCAGCTCCGCCCGGGTCAGCAGCGGGGCGGCGGTGCGCACGTGGATGACGATGACGATTCCCGGAGGTGGCGGCCCCGGACCGGCGTCGGCCGGGGCGGATCAGGCAGGACGGCGCGTACGAAAGCCCGGTCAGCCGCCCACGGCCGCCTCCGCCACCGCACGTCGGGCCCGCTCCGCCGCCGCCTCCGCCTCGGCCGGCACCTCGACCGCCAGCCAGGGGCGGACGCTCTCCCGCATGCCCTCCGCGAAGCGCAGCCCGGCGGCCGTCAGCGAGCCCGAGCCGGCCAGCCGCTCCACCGCCTCCGCCGTGTACCGCCGCCAGAGCGCGAACTGCTCGCGCGCGTGCGCCGCCGGCTCCCCGGGCAGCCCGTCGTACGCCCGTACCCGGGTGCCCCAGTACTCGGTGACCGCGAGATGGGCGTAGGTGCCCTGCAGCAGCCCCTCGATCGGGCGCGGGTCGGGGCGCCAGGGGGCGAAGTACCGCCCGGTGTCGGCCGGGTCGTAGAGGTCCACCAGGTCGAGGACCGCACCCAGCTTGACGTGCTGGAACTCGTGCGCGATCAGCAGCCCGAGGGCGGGCGCGGTGGCCGGGCGGGCGATCCCGACCGCGCCGAAGGCCTGCCGGGCCGCCGCGCTGACGTCCCGGCCGGGCGGCCCCGGCCGCAGCGGGGTGATCGTGCCGAGCCCGGCCCGGACGCCCTCCGCGTAGGCCGGCAGGTCGCGCCGCAGCAGCTCCCACGCCTCGTGCAACGCGCCGATCCAGGAGCCGAGTTCGCCCGCGTTCAGCCGGTCCGCGACGGCGTGCTGGTGGCTGTCGCGGTGCGGGTCGAGGTCCTCCAGGGCGAGGGTCCAGCCGGCCGCGAGGTGGATCCGCCGCAGCGGCTGCCAGTGCGGTTCTGCGGTGCGGTCGTCGACCGTGATCAGCGTGCCGTCCGCGGTGCGGACGGTGAAGCCGTCGGCACCGCCGGTCAGCACCGCCTCGCCGTCGGCCAGGCCGGTCAGCCGCCCCAGCGTCGGCAGGTGCAGCGCACCGCCCCGGACCGCCAGCGGCAGCGCGTCCCCGCGCCCGGCCCGGACGGCGGCCGCGGCGGCGAGCTCGCCGAGCGCGCCGAGCCCGGCGGCGAGGTCCCCGCCGATCCGGCGGGCGGCCCAGGCGCGGACGTAGGGGTGCGCCAGCACGGTGTCCAGGACGGCGGGGGCGGTGCGGTCCAGGTCGGCGAGCAGCTCCCAGGCGGGCGATCCGCGCAGCCCGGAGGAGTCCCAGACCGCGGCCAGCATGGCGCGGGTGACGGCGAGTTGGGAGCGGGCCAGGGCGCGGACGGTGTCGGCGCCGCCGTAGCCGCGGGCCAGTTCGAGCAGCCGGGCCTCGGTCAGCCCGGCGGGGAGGACGGACTCGCCGCCCTGTGCGGGGACGGCGGCGTGCCCCTCCGCCCCGGTGTCCCGGCGGGCGGCACCCTCGCGGCCGTCGTCCCGGCCGTCGGTGCCGTCGGTGCCGCCGATGCCGTCGATGAGCGTCATGAGGTCCCCGCAGTAGACGGACGGATTGTCGAAGCCGCTGCCGTCGGCACGGTAGCGGTGGGCGTACAGGCCGCCGCCGCAGGTGCGCACCACCCGGCAGGAGCGGCACTCGGCGCCGAGTCCGGCCAGGCCCAGGCGGCGCCCGGCGATGCCGGGGTGGGCGGCCACCTGGTCGAGGCTGTGCCGGAACACGTCCAGCCCGGTGGCCGGTGCGCCGTCGTAGGCGGTCTTGAGGCTGTCGGCCTGCTCGAAGCTGCCGTCGGTCTCCAGCACGACCAGGTCGGCCGGTTCCAGCCCGAGCGCCTCGGTGAGGCTGGAGAGTCCGCTCCGGGTGCGGTGCACGGACTCGAAGGTGCGGACGGCGAACGGCCGGCGGTCCGCCTCCCAGAGCGCGTGGACGGTCAGCAGCCAGTCGGCGTACGGGGTCGTGCCGGGCCCGGCGGGGCGGGTCGGCGGCTGCTCCCAGGTGGCGTGCGGCAGCAGGAAGTCGACGGCGGGGGGCTCCAGTTCGGCCAGCGCCCGGTACACCGCGACCGGGTCGTTCGCGACGTCGATCGTGCAGAGCAGCCCGGCGTAGAGGTGGCGGAAGGCGGGCTCGCGCAGCAGGGCGACGGCCCTGAGCACCTGGGGGTGGCTGCTGCGGCCGTCGGCGTAGCGCCGGTGCCGGTCGTTGGCGGCCCGGTCGCCGTCGAGGGAGACCCCGACCCGGACGCCCAGTTCGTCGAAGAGCGTGCAGAAGGCGCGGTCGAGCAGCACGCCGTTGGTGTGGATCCGCAGGTCGAGGGCGGTGCCGGGGGGCAGGGCGGCCCGCAGCTCCTCGGCCGCCCGACGCAGTCGTACCGGGCCGGCGAGCAGGGGCTCTCCCCCGTGCAGGACGACCCGGACGGCCGGCAGCCGGTGGGCGGCCACGTGTTCGCCGATGCGCTCGGCGGCTCTGGCCAGTACCTCGTCACCGATGGCCTTCGGGCGCGCGCGCCAACTCGTGTCCGCGTGCTCGTAGACGTAGCAGTGATCGCAGGCGAGATCACAGCGACTGTGCACCTTCACGACGAATTGCGTGAGGGGCAGGGGAGTTCGCTCCATGGTCGATCTGGTTCAGCCGGAGCCGATGAGCAACCGGCTTATCAGATGGACGAGTTGAATGCCGCGACCGGAACGAGTCCGGAGTCGGCACCGGGCAGAGCGCGTCGGAGCCGGGCGGTCAGCTCCTCCGCTCCGAGCGAGGCGAGTTCGGCCAGAGTGGGCCGGCCTTCCTCCTGAGTGTCCGTCAGTTCACTGATGGGCCTGGTGTCCAGTGCGGAGGTCATGTTCGATTCTCTTCCACGATGGGGGTTAGAGAGAGCAGGGGTGGGTATAACGAGCCGACCCCACCGCACAATGTAGTGGCAGCACGACGGCAGTGCCGCACTGTTACCCGTACTGTTCGGGCTTGTACCGCGTCTGGCTGCGCACTCGCCACCAAAGTTCACTCGGTTGGCGGTCGCGCCCGGGGGCCCGAAGGGCGCACGGAAGCACCCGCGAGGAGCACAGCGGGGCGCAGGACGGTCCCGGCGGCCCGTCGGCCGCCCGCCCCGGGGACGGAACCGGTCGATTCGGCGGCCCCGCGGGCGGTCGCCCTCAGGGGCAGAGCCGGTCCACCCGCCAGCCGCCCGGCGCCGCCTCGTCCGCGACGTAGCGGAGCCGGTCGTGGAGCCGGTTCTCCCGCCCCTGCCAGAACTCCACGCTGGACGGCACCACCCGGTAGCCGCCCCAGAACGGCGGCACCGGCACGCCCTCGCCCTCCGGGTAGCGGCGCTCCAGCTCCGCGTACCGCTGCTCCAGCACCTCGCGCGAGGCGACCGGGCTGGACTGCTCGCTGGCCCACGCGCCGAGCTGCGAACCGTGCGGCCGGGTGCGGAAGTACGCGGCCGTCTCGTCCCGCCCGACCCGTTCGACCCGCCCCTGCACGATCACCTGGCGGGCCAGCGCGATCCACGGGAAGAGCAGCCCGGCGTACGGGTTGGCGGTCAGCTCGGTGCCCTTGCGCGAGCCGTAGTTGGTGAAGAAGACGAACCCGCGCGGGTCGAAGCCCTTGAGCAGCACGGTGCGCGAACTGGGCCGCCCCACGGCGTCGGCGGTGGAGAGCACCATCGCGTTCGGCTCGACCACCCCGGCGTCGTCCGCCTCGTGGAACCAGCGGGTGAACTGGGCGATCGGGTCGGCCGCCAGCTGCTCCTCGACCAGGCCCTCGTGGCTGTAGTGCTTGCGCATCACGGTGAGGTCCGGGCCGGGCCGGACCTCGGCGGCCAGGTTCGCGGCGGGGCTCTGGGGCTTCTGGTGGGCGCGTTCCGGGGTCTGCACGTCAACATCATCCCGTACGACAAGCAACGGGCACCGCTACGTACGGACAAACCCGAGTCGGAGTTATGGTGTCTCGCCACCGCTTGACCGCCCGCCGTACGGCGGATTGCCCGGAACTGCACCGTTCGTTCCCGCAGCTCCCGGGCCGATCCCCGGGCGCGACCGACCCCCGGCGGAAAGTCAAGCGGGCCTTCGGGAAACATCACCGCGGTGGTGTATGGCGCAATGCACCCCGTGCCTGCCACTCTGGCACCGAGTGCCAAACACCATCGGTCACTGGCGTGCCGCCCCACCACGGCGGTCTGCCGATCGCAGAACTGAAGGAGCCGTCGCATGTCCGACTTCGTACCCGGGCTTGAGGGAGTCGTCGCATTCGAGAGCGAGATCGCCGAACCCGACCGTGAGGGCGGGGCCCTGCGGTACCGAGGCGTCGACATCGAGGACCTGGTCGGCCGGGTCTCCTTCGGGCACGTCTGGGGCCTGCTGGTGGACGGCAAGTTCAACCCGGGCCTGCCCGCGGCCGAGCCGTTCCCGATCCCGGTGCACAGCGGCGACATCCGCGTCGACGTGCAGTCCGCGCTCGCCATGCTCGCCCCGGTGTGGGGCCTCAAGCCGCTGCTGGACATCTCCGCCGAGCAGGCCCGCGACGACCTCGCCCGGGCCGCCGTCATGGCGCTGTCGTACGTCGCGCAGTCCGCCCGCGGCCAGGGCCTGCCGATGGTCCCGCAGAGCGAGATCGACAAGGCCGAGACCGTCGTCGAGCGGTTCATGATCCGCTGGCGCGGCGAGCCGGACCCGAAGCACGTCAAGGCCATCGACGCCTACTGGACGTCCGCCGCCGAGCACGGCATGAACGCCTCCACCTTCACCGCCCGCGTCATCGCCTCCACCGGCGCCGACGTGGCCGCCGCCCTGTCCGGCGCGGTCGGCGCGATGTCCGGCCCGCTGCACGGCGGCGCCCCCTCCCGTGTGCTCGGCATGATCGAGGAGATCGAGCGCACCGGCGACGCGGTCAAGTGGGTGAAGAACGCCCTCGACAAGGGCGAGCGCCTGATGGGCTTCGGCCACCGCGTCTACCGCGCCGAGGACCCGCGCGCCCGCGTGCTGCGCCGCACCGCCAAGGAGCTCGACGCCCCGCGCTTCGAGGTCGCCGAGGCGCTGGAGAAGGCCGCGCTGGAGGAGCTGCACAACCGCCGTCCGGACCGCGTGCTCGCCACCAACGTCGAGTTCTGGGCCGCGATCATGCTGGACTTCGCCGAGGTCCCCGCGCACATGTTCACCTCGATGTTCACCTGTGCCCGCACGGCCGGCTGGTCCGCGCACATCCTGGAGCAGAAGCGCACCGGCCGCCTGGTCCGCCCGGCCGCGCGCTACATCGGCCCCGGCGCCCGCAGCCCGCAGGAGATCGAGGGCTACGACGCCATCACCGGCTGACCGGCCCCCCACCCCGCGCGCCCTCCGCACCCCCGGGATGCCTCGGCGCGCCCCCGCCGACCAGCGGGTCCGGCACGCCCGCCGGGCCCGCTGTTTCCGCAGCTCCGGACGGCCGGAACCGCATCTCAGCGGGCGGACGGCCGTCACACTTCCGCAACCGCGGCCGGTAGGCTCGGGCCCGTGGCTCAGATCCAGATCCCCGCTGACATCAAGCCCGCAGACGGCCGTTTCGGCTGCGGCCCGTCCAAGGTGCGCCCCGAGGCCCTGAGTGCCCTCGCCGCCACCGAGTCCTCCCTGCTCGGCACCTCGCACCGCCAGGCCCCGGTGAAGAACCTGGTCAAGCGCGTGCGCGAGGGCGTGAGCAGCCTCTTCTCCCTCCCCGAGGGCTACGAGGTGGTACTCGGCAACGGCGGATCGACCGCCTTCTGGGACATCGCCGCCTTCGGGCTCGTGCGCGAGAAGTCCCAGCACCTCGACTTCGGCGAGTTCTCCTCCAAGTTCGCCTCCTCGGTGAAGGCCGCCCCGTGGCTGGCCGAGCCGTCGGTGATCAAGACCGCGCCGGGCACCCACCCCCTGCCGGTCGCCGAGGCGGGCGTGGACGTCTACGCGCTCACCCACAACGAGACGTCCACCGGCGTCGCGATGCCGATCAACCGCCCGGCCGGCACCGACGAGGGCTCCCTCGTCCTGGTGGACGCCACCTCGGGCGCCGGCGGCCTGCCGGTCGACATCACCGAGACCGACGTCTACTACTTCGCCCCGCAGAAGTCCTTCGCAGCCGAGGGCGGGCTCTGGCTGGCGACCTTCTCGCCGGCCGCCCTGGAGCGCGCCGCCGCGATCGCCGCCTCCGACCGCTACATCCCGCCGTTCTTCGACCTGCCGACGGCCATCGACAACTCGTCGAAGGACCAGACGTACAACACCCCGTCGATCTCCACGCTCTTCCTGCTGGCCGACCAGCTGGAGTGGCTGAACGGCAACGGCGGGCTCGACTGGGCCGTCGCCCGTACGGCTGATTCCTCCGCCCGCCTGTACGGCTGGGCCGAGAAGTCCTCCTTCGCCAACCCGTTCGTCGCCAACCCGGCGGAGCGCTCGCAGGTCGTCGGCACCATCGACTTCGACGACTCGATCGACGCCGCCGCGATCGCCAAGGCGCTGCGTGCCAACGGCATCGTGGACACCGAGCCGTACCGCAAGCTGGGCCGCAACCAGCTGCGGATCGCGATGTTCCCGGCCGTCGACCCGGCCGACGTCGAGGCGCTCACCGCCTGCATCGACTACGTGGTCGAGCAACTCTGACCCGCCCCGCGACCGTGCGGAAGGGGCCACCGCCTGCGGGCGGTGGCCCCTTCCGCGTTCCCTGGGGCTGCTCGAAGCTAGCGCCGCAGCAGTGAGCCGATCACCACGACGGCCAGCAGGAGTACCAGGGCTCCGGTCACGATGCGCATACGAGTCTTGGGGTCCACGATCGTCGAGCGTACCCCCGGGCGTGGCGGCGGTCCCGTCCGGACCCCCGGCTCAGCCGCCGGCCGTCCCGAACCCCTCCCGGACGCCGCCGTCCAGCCACCGCGCGTACGAGGCGCTGCGGCGGGCCGCCTCCGCGTGCGCGGCCCGGGCCAGGCCGGTCACCTCGGCGGCGGCCCCGGCGGCCGGGGAGGCGGGGTGCCAGCCCACCAGGTGCCGCCAGGACAGCGGCGCGCCGGCCAGCGGGACGGTCACCACGCCGGTGGTCGGCGGGAAGGTGGCCCGGCAGAGCCCGACCGCCCGGCCGACCTGCACCAGGTGGACGCAGGCGGCGGTGTCGGTCTCGTAGACCGCGCGCGGGGTGAAGCCGGCCCGGGCGCAGGCCGCCGAGAAGCAGTCGCCGAAGCAGCCGTCGCCCGGCACGGTCACCCAGCACGCGGTGCTCAGCCGGCCGAGGCCGACCTCGGGGGCGCCGGCCAGCGGGTGGGTGTCGGCGAGCATCACGAACACCGGGTCGGTCCCGACCTCGCGCCAGCTGAGCCGTTCGGCGCCGGTCCGCGGGGCGGCGCCGGCCGGGGGGCGGGGCAGGCTCTCCCCGCAGGTACCGATCAGCGCGAAGTCCAGCCGCCCGTCGGCGACCTGGCCGGTCAGCTCGTCCACCGACCAGGAGGTGGCGGTGGTGACCGGCACCCCGGGGTACCCGGTGGCCAGGCGGTCGACCAGGCCGCCGAGCAGCGGCCCGTGGGTGGCCCCGATCCGGTACCGGCCGGGGCCGTCGGCGGCGTTGGCGAAGCGGACCGCCTCCTGCTGGAGCTGCTGGGCGGCCGGCAGCAGGACCCGGGCGCGGTCCAGCACCAGTTCCCCGAGCGGGGTGGGCCGCACGCCCTCCCGGCCGCGGTCGAACAGCGGCCCGCCCAGGGCCCGTTCGATCCTCCGCAGCTGGGTGGAGAGGGCGGGCTGGGCCAGCCCCAGCGCCGCCGACGCCTTGGTCAGGCTGCCCGCCTCGGCGATCGCCCGGATGGTCCTGAGGTGGCGCAACTCCAGCTCCATGTCCGCACGGTACGGGCGCCGCCGGGCACCGACAAGAAGCCGGACTCCCGCAATTGGTCTGGACCCCTGCGGTCTTCGCGGAGGCGGGGCCGGGCCCCGGCGGCGCGCTCCCGCCCGGCTCAGACGCCCAGGTTGGATCCGCCGGAGGCGTCGAGGTTCTGCCCGGTGACCCAGCGGGCGTCGTCGGAGGCGAGGAAGGCGACGACGTCCGCGACGTCGCCGGGCGCGCCGACCCGGCCGAGGGCCGCGTAGCCGGCCGCCCGGGAGCGCGCCGCCGGGTCGGCCAGCCAGGGGTTGATGTCGGTCTCGACGATGCCCGGGGAGACGGCGTTGACGGTGATCCCGCGCGGGCCCAGCTCCTCGGCGAGGGTGAGGGTCAGCGTGTTCAGCGCGCCCTTGGTCATCGCGTACGAGACGGCGGTGGGGAAGGCCACCCGGGTGACGCCGGAGGAGACGTTGACGATCCGGCCCCCGTCGCGCAGCCGCGGCAGGCCGTGCTGGACGACGAAGAACGGCGCCTTGGCGTTGACCGCGAAGACCCGGTCGAAGTCGGCGTCGGCGACCTCGTGGATCCGGCCGGTCATGCCGATGCCCGCGTTGTTGACCAGGATGTCCAGGCCCCGGGTGCCGTGCCGTTCGGCGCCCTCGTCGAAGGCCGCCCAGAGCGCCTCGGCGTCGCCGGGCACCCCGAGTTCGGCACCGACCGCGAAGGCGCGGCCGCCGGCCGCCCGGATCGCCCCGACGGTCTCCTCGGCGGCCCCGGCGTTGCTGCCGTAGTGCACCGCGACCAGCGCGCCGTCGCGGCCGAGCCGCTCGGCGATGCCCCGCCCGATCCCCCGGCTGCCGCCCGTCACCAGTGCCGTCCTGCCCGCAAGCGTGCCCATGGCCACGCCCCCCTCAATTCTGTAGCGGTCGCTAATGAAAGGAACCGTAGCACGCCCGGTGCCGCTTCTGTAGCGGGCGATATAAAATCGGCGCCATGGCCACCACCACCCCGCGCGGGCGCCCCCGCTCCTTCGACCGCGACGCCGCCCTGGAGCAGGCGGTCCGGCTGTTCTGGCAGCACGGCTACGAGGCCACCTCGATCGCCGACCTCACCGCCGCCATGGGCATCCGACCGCCGAGCCTGTACGCGGCCTTCGGCGACAAGCGGGCACTGTTCACCGAGGCCGTCGCCCGCTACCAGGACTGCCACGGCGCCTACGCCACCCGGGCGCTGGCCGAGGAGCCGACCGCCCGGGCCGCCGTCGCCCGGATGCTGCACGAGGCCGCCGCCGAGGCGACCGACCCGGAGCACCCCTGGGGCTGCCTGCTGATCAGCTCGGCGGTCAACTGCACCACGCCCGAGGTGGCCCTGGAGCTGCGCGAACTGCGCGAACGCAACGTCCGCGCACTGGAGGCCCGGATCCGCGCCGACGTCGCGGCCGGGCGGGAGCGCCCGGAGGCCGACCCGGCCCTGCTCGCCCGGTTCACCGCCACGGTGCTGCAGGGCATGTCGCAGCAGGCCAGGGACGGGGCCGACCGGGCCGGGCTGGAGCGGGTCGCCGCGGCGGCGATGCTGGTCTGGCCGTAGGCCGGGTCCACAGCTGCACGTAGGTCGGCTCCGCCCCGGGAAGGCCTACCCGTCGGTCGACCAGCGGGCCAGCGGCCAGGCGCGGACGGTCTCGTAGTGGGCGAAGCCGCCGTCGAGCTCGCTCTTCACCAGGTGCAGCTCGGCGGCCTCCCAGGTGCTGCCGCGGTAGTCGTCCAGGGCCCCGGCGAGGGTCGCCAGCTCCGCCGCCGCGACCCGCTGGACGGCCCTGCGGTGGCCCCGGGAGGAGCCGGCCCGGGCCAGCGTGAGGTGCGGGTGGAAGGCGAAGGCGTCCGCCTCCCCGAGGACCTCGGCGGTCGCCTCGGCCACCGCCTCGGCCAGCCGGCGCAGCGCCCAGGTGCGTCCCTCCACGCCGGCCCAGAGCACGCGGTCCCCGAAGCGTCCGCCGCCGGCCAGCCGCAGCGGGTGCGCCTCGTGCACCTCGGCCACCCCGGCGAGCGCCGCCTCCAGCGCGGGCAGCTGCTCGACCGGCACCTCGCCGAGGAAGGCCAGCGTGAGGTGCCAGCTCTCGACGGTCGTCCAGCGCAGCCGGTCGGCGCCCGGCAGCTCGCGCACCGGTGCCACGGCGTCGGCGAGTTCCTGCAGCGCCGCGACCGGCGGCAGCACCGCCACGAAGAGCCTCATGGGGCCATCTTCCCGCGTCGAGCGGTTCGGGGTAGAACGGTTTTCCATGAAGATCGAGATCCGCACCGGCGGCCCCGACGACAGTGCCGGCGTCCTCGCCCTGCTCGACGGCGCGGTGGCCTGGCTGGCCTCCCTCGGCCGGACCGCGCAGTGGGGCGACTCGCCCTGGAGCAGCCGCCCGGCGGGCGTGCGGAAGGTGGACGAGTACCTGCGCCCGCCGTTCCTGGCCCGGCTCGCGGTGGACGAACAGGGGCGGACGGTCGGCTCCTGCGTGCTCGCGGACGTGCCGCCGCCGTACGTCGAGCCGGCCGCCGAGCCCGAGCTGTACCTGCGCAACCTGGTCACCGACCGGTCCCTGGCGGGCTCGGGGATCGGTGCCGCGCTGGTGGCCGACGCGCTCGACGAGGCCCGCCGGCGGGGCGCGGCCGTGCTCCGGGTGGACTGCTACGGCGGCGGCGACCGCCGACTGGTCGGGCAGTACCTCGCCCTCGGCTTCACCGAGGCGCTCGCCTTCGAGTCGGTGCTGCCGGACGGCTCGGCCTGGCAGGGGCAGGTGCTGGAGATCAGGCTCTGACACCCGCCCCCGCCGGGAGCGGTCGGCCGGGCGACCGTCAGCAGGCGGTGGCCAGCTCCGACCTGGTGGCACCGGCGCGCGGCACGAAGGCCACCACCCGGCCGCCGCGGCCCGGGTGCAGGTCGAACCGCAGCCGCAGTTCGGCGCTGCGGGCCAGCACCAGGCCGACCGCTCCGGCCGCCAGCGCCGAGACCAGCCCGCAGGCCAGCAGCCCGAGCCGGGGCCCGTACGAGGCGGTGACCCAGCCGACGATCGGGGCGCCGATCGGGGTGCCGCCGGTGAAGACCAGCACCAGCAGGCCCATCACCCGGCCGCGCACCTCGGGGTCGGTGCCCAGCTGGAGCGCCGAGTTGACCGAGGTGTTGAAGCTCAGCCCGAAGACGCCGATCAGGGTGAGCAGCGCGGCGAAGGTCCAGTAGCCGGGCGCGAACGCGGCCAGCACCTCCAGGGCGCCGAAGGCCAGGGCTGCGCCGACCAGCCGGCGCAGCCGGGGCGCTCCGCGCCGGGCCGCGAGCAGGGCGCCGGCCAGCGAGCCGACGGCCATCGCGGTGTTCAGCAGGCCGTACTGCCCGGCGCCGACGTGGAAGGTGTCGGTGGCGAAGCCGGAGAGCAGCGTCGGGAAGTTGAAGCCGAAGGTGCCGATGAAGCCGGCCAGCACCATCGGCCAGAGCAGTTCGGGCCGCTCCCGGACGTAGCGCAGGCCCTCGCGCAGCTGGCCCTTCTCGCGGGCGATCGGGGCGGTGGGGCGCAGTTCGCCGGTCCGCATGGCGAGCAGTCCGCCGATCACGGCGGCGAAGGAGAGCGCGTTGACCGCGAACGCCCAGCCGCTGCCGACCGCGGCGATCAGCAGGCCCGCGACGGCGGGGCCGACCAGCCGGGCGGTCTGGAAGTTGGCCGCGTTGAGGCTCACCGCGTTGGCGAGGTCCTTCGGCCCGACCATCTCGGAGACGAACGCCTGCCGGGTCGGGTTGTCGACCACGGTGACCAGGCCGAGCAGCAGCGCGAACGCGTACACGTAGTACGGCGTCACCACGCCGCCGATGGTGAGGACGGCGAGGCCGGCGGCGAGCAGGCCCATCGCGCCCTGGGTCCAGATCAGCAGGCGGCGCTTGGGCATCCGGTCGGCGAGCACGCCGCCGAAGAGTCCGAGCAGGAGCATCGGCAGGAACTGCATGGCGGTGGTGATGCCGACGGCGAGCGGGCTGCCGGTGAGGCTGAGCACCAGCCAGTCCTGGGCGATCCGCTGCATCCAGGTGCCGGTGTTGGAGACCACCTGGCCGGCGAAGTAGTAGCGGTAGTTGCGCACGCGCAAGGAGGAGAACATCCCCCCGGGCCGGGTGAAGCGGGCCCCGGTGGGTCCGGTCCGGTCGCCGCTGCGGGGGGCGGGTGCGGCGGGGGTGGCCGCCGCGGTGCGTTCGTCGGGGTCGTCGTCGCCGCTGCCGGGCAGTCCCGCGGGTGCGGGTGCCTGACTGTCGGCGGCCGCGGCGTTCGCCGCGGCGGGGTCGGTGGTCGGCTCGTCGGTACGGATGGCGGCGGCGCTGGCTGCGGCCGGCGGTGTCACGGTGGTCTCCCCTCGCGGCGCGACGGCCCGCGGG
>NZ_JBSGXP010000069.1:0-32314 GCF_053610105.1 Kitasatospora sp. NPDC054939
CACAGGCCGGTGGGCCGGGAGTCGGACGTCCGACTCCCGGCCCACCGGCCTGTGGTGCGCGGTGCTACTTGCCGCCGCGCGAGCCCCGGCAGCCGGCCCCCGGGTACACCCCGTGCATGGACACGCTGGTCGCCGCGCCGACCTGGCCGGTCACGCAGGGACCGGTGCCCGGGACGAAGATGTCGAAGGCGACGACACCGTTGGACACCGCGTACACCGCGCCGTCCTGCGGGGTGTAGCCCAGCGAGTCCAGCACCGAGCGCACCTCGGCCTCGGTGTAGGGCTTCGAGCCGGCCCGGGCCTTGAGCGCGGCGGTGATCCGCGCGGTGTGGGCCTGGCCGCGGCACTGCGCCGCCGCCGTCATCTCCTTGGTGTCCTGGGATGCCTTGTTCGCGGCCGGGGTCCCGGTCGCCGAGGCGCAGGCCAGCTGGGCGACGTCCGGGAACTTCTTGTCGTGGTCCCGCTCGGCCTTCCGCAGCGCCTCCTCGGGCGTCAGCGGGGTGGTTTCGGTCGCCGTGGCGGCGCCGCCGGCCGCGGGGGCGGCGGACGGTGCCACCGTGGTACCGCAGCCCGTCAGCAGCAGGGCGCCGGTGAGCACCCCGATGGCCGTCCCCGTGATCGTTCGCTTCATCGCACTTTCCCCGTATCGGATCCAAAAGATGCCATCATGCCCGAAAAGACCCGAACACCTGTCCAGGTGTCACGTGCCGACATGCTCTGTCCATCATGTGAGACGAGCCGTCCTGCCCCGGAGGGTGCGTTTCCGGACACTCCCGGACTCTCCTGGCGGGAACTGCCCGCAATCGCACCGGTTTTGCTCCGCCCCTGACATATCGTCGGCATAATCGCGCGCATGACGATCAACCGTGCGAACGTGAGCGCGATTGCCGAGGACCTCTGGGTCTGGCTGCCCCCCAAGCGGGGCTGGGGCCTCGCCAACTGCGGGCTGCTGACCTCCCCGAGGACCGCGCTCTGGATCGACACGCCGTACGACCCCTCACTCGCCGCCGAGTTCCTCACCGAGAGCCGCAAGCGGCTGGCCGACGGCGTCGACGTCGACCGCGTGATCGTCACCCACGCCAACGGCGACCACCTCTGGGGCGCCGGCGTCCTGCCCGACGCCGAGATCATCGCCACCCGCGAGGCGCTCGACCACATCCACTACGAGCCCACGCCCAAGCAGCAGCACGCCCTCGTCGCCGGCAGCGACCCCGCCTCCCCGCTCGGCGGCTACCTCAAGCGCCACTTCGGCCAGTTCGACTGGTCCGCCACCGAACCCGTGCACCCCGGCACGGTGTTCACCGGCGAACTGGAGATCAAGGTCGGCGACCACCCCGTGCAGATCACCGGGCTGGCCGCCGCACACACCGGCGGCGACCTGATCGTCCACCTGCCGCACCAGCGCACCGTCTTCGCCGGCGACGTCATCTTCGGCACCACGCCCGAACAGCCCGGCGACCACCCCGTGCACTGGGCCGGGCCGCTCGCGAACATCATCGACGCCTGCGAGCGCATCCTCGCCACCGGCGCCGAGATCATCGTCCCCGGCCACGGCCCGGTCCTCGACCGGATCGGCGTCCACGCCCACATCGGCTACCTCGACTACGTCCGCGAGCGCGCCCACGCCCTGCACCGGGCCGGACTCCCCGCCCTGGACGCCGCCCGCCGCGTCATCGCCGAGCAGCGCCACCCCGAACTCGCCCTGCCCGAGCGGCTGGTGCTCACCATCGCCGCCGAGTACCGGCACCTCGACGGCTCCGAGGCACCCGACGTCCTCACCGCGATGTCCCAGGTCGCCCTGGTCGCCCGGGAATTGGAGGGCGACGCGGCCCGCTGACCCGCCGCCGCCCCGCCGACCGACCCCCGGCCCCCAGGCCCAGCCCGAACGAGGACCCCGATGACGCAGATCGCGCTCGCCGCCCTGGCGGTGGTCGCCGTCGCCGCACTCGCCGCCGCCGCGGTCACGGCCCGCGCCCGCCGGCACGCCACCGCCCGCGCACACCAGGCCGAGGCCGAACGGACCCGCGCCGAAGAGCAGACCCGCGAGGCGTACGAACGCGTCCGCGAGGCCGAGCAGCGCGCCGACCGGGCCGAGGAACGCGCCCGCGGCGCCGAGGACGAGACCCGCCGCGCCGAGGGCCTCACCCGCTTCGCCGACCAGCGCACCCGCGCCGCCGAGGAGCACACCCAGGCCCTGCTCGCCGAGATCACCCACCTCGCCCGCGAACGCGTCCCCGCCACCGCGCTGCGCCTCGGCCACCCCAACGCCCCGCTCGCCGGCCCGCTCGACGACGCCGCGATCGGCCCCGACGCCGTCCACGCCCTGCAGGCCGTCCTCGACGCCTGCGCCACCGCCGTCACCGACGAACGCGAACGCGTCGACGCCGCCGCCCGGGCCGCCATGCGCGGCGCCACCTCCCGCATCCAGACCCTGCTCTACCAGCTGCAGAGCCTCCTCCAGCAGCTCCAGCACGAGCACGACGACCCCCGGCTGCTGGAGGCCGACTTCCGCAACGAGGTCGCCCTGCGCCGGATCCAGACCATCGCGGTGCTCTGCGAAGCCTGGCCCGGCCTCGCCCGCAGCGACTCCCCGCTCGCCGAGGTCGTCGTCGGCGCACTCTCCCGGGTGCCCGGCTACGCCCGCATCAAGGTCGCCAACCACCTGCGCGAGAACCGCCTCGCCGTCACCGCCCGGGCCGCCGAACCGATCGCCGTCACCGTCGCCGAACTGCTCGCCAACGCCACCGCCTACTCCCACCCGGAGACCGAGGTGCCGGTGACGATCCAGCAGGGCGGGCGCAGCGCCCTCGTCATCGTCGACGACAGCGGCATCGGCATGGAGGAGGACCAGCTGCGCCGGGCCCGCCGCCTGCTCGCCGGCCCCACCGAGGTGCTGCTGACCGAACTCGGCAACCCGCCGAAGACCGGCTTCGCGGTCGTCGGCAAGCTCGCCCGCCAGTACGGCTTCGCCTGCCACATCGAGCCCTCCCCGTACGGCGGCATGCGGACGATCGTGCGGATCCCGGCGGCGCTGCTCACCGTCGTCGACGAGGAGCAGCCGCTGTCGGTGCTCACCCCGCTGCCGCTGCGTCCCCCGGGCACCGCGGAGGCCGCGGCGCTCCCGGCGGCGCGGGCCGACCGCCCCGGACCGCCCGCGGCGCCCGCGGCGTCCGTTCCGGCGCAGGCGCCGTCCCCGGTGGCCGACGGCAGCGGGCTGCCCAGCAGGCGCCGCCGGCAGCCGCTGCGGGCCGAGGCGGAGCACCCCGTGGCCGGCCCCGCCCCCGCTGCGGGCCCGCAGCCCGCCGGGGGCTTGTCCGAGCGCACGCCCGACCGGTTGCCCGAGCGCACGCCCGAGCAGGCGGCGGCGCGCTGGCAGGCCCTGCAGCAGGGCACCGGCTCCGGCCGGGCCGCCGTCGCGGAGGCCGACCAGCACGCCCGGACCGGCCCCGACGACCCGGCCGCGCCGGACCAGGCCACCCCGGTCCCGTCCACCCCGGCCCCGGCCGACCCGGCCCCGGCCGACCCGGCCCCGGCCGACCCGGCCCCGGCCGACCCGGACCCGACCGGGCAGCCCCGCGCCGGGGCGACCGCAGCAGATCCCGCATGACCCGAAGGAGCAGAGCAGTGAGCACGCGCAGCCGTACCGTCACCGACGAGATCTCGTGGGTGCTGACCCCGCTGCTGGAGCTGCCGGGGGTGCTGCACGCGGTCATCGCCACCGGCGACGGACTCGTGGAGGGCGCCTCCGCGGGCCTCGGCCGGGCCTCCGCCGAGCGGGTCGCCGCCATGACGGCCACCGTGCACGCCGCCGCCCGGGCGTTCACCGGCGCCTTCACCGACAGCGAGCAGCCGAGGCTGTCGCAGACCGTCGTCGAGTCCGACCTCGGCTTCGCCATCGTCGTCCCGGCGGGGGAGAACACCTCGCTCGCCGTCTTCACCACCCCCGAGGCCCAACTCGGGAACGTGGCCTACCAGATGCAGCTCCAGGTCGACGCCCTGGCCCGCGCGCTGGCCTCCCCCGCCCGGCAGCAGGACAGCGCCACCGCCCGGTCATGAGCGGCGTCCCGCGCCGGCGGATGGTGCCCGCCTACCTGGCCACCGGCGGACGCAGCCGGCCCAGCAAGGACACCTTCGACCGGCTCACCGTGCTGTACGCCGCAGGCCCCGACGCCCCGACCGGCCTGGGCGCCGAGCACCGGAGGCTCTGGGAGCTGCTGCGGCCGGGGGCCCTGACCGTGGTGGAGGCCGCCGCCCACCTCGGGCTGCCGGTCAGCGCCACCACCTTCCTCGCCGCGGACCTGGTCGACGCGGGCTCGTTACAGGCCCGCAGCCCCATCCCCGCCGCCCAGCAGACCGACCGCGCCATCGTCGAGAGGCTCCTCGTTGGACTCCGTGCTCTCCGCTGATCAGGGCAGCCGCGTCGGCTACCTGCCCGATCCGGACCAGACCCTGATGAAACTGGTGGTGGCCGGGCCGTTCGGGGTCGGCAAGACCACGCTGATCAAGACGCTCTCCGAGATCGCCACCCTGCACACCGAGGAGGCGATGACCGAGGCCGCCGCCCCCGTCGACGACAACGCGGGCCTGCCCGACAAGACCACCACCACGGTCGCCGTCGACTTCGGCCGGCTCACCCTGCCCGGCGACGTGGTGCTCTACCTGTTCGGCACCCCCGGGCAGCGGCGCTTCTTCCCGCTCTGGCAGGACATCGCACGCGGCGCCCTCGGCGCGCTCGTCCTGGTCGACACCCGGCGGCTCGGCGACTCCTTCGAGATCATGGACATGGTGGAGGAGCAGGGCCTGCCGTACGCGGTGGCCGTCAACTGCTTCCCCGACGCGCCCGTCCACACCGTCGCCGTCCTGCGGGCCCACCTCGACCTGCACCCCGACACCCCGCTGCTGCTCTGCGACGCCCGCGAGCGCGGCGCCGGCCTCGACGCGTTGATCACGCTCGCCGAGCACGTCCTGCGCGGCCTGCCGACCTCCCAGGAGCAGTCATGACCCCCGGCCCCGCCGACACCCCGGCCCCGGCCGCCACCGGGGCGCCCGCCGCTGCCCCCACCGCCGCCGAGGCCGCCCAGCCCGCTCCGGCCGCCGAGAGCCGCCCGACGCCGATCTACGGGCCGGTGTTCGCCGCCGACCCCGCGCGGACCTACGAACGGCTGCGCAAGCAGCACGGGGCGCTCGCCCCGGTCGAGCTCCTCCCGGGCGTCGAGGCGCTGCTGGTCGTCGACTACCAGGCCGCCCTGGACCTGCTGCGCGACACCGACACCTTCTCCAAGGACTCCCGCGCCTGGCAGCAGACCGTCCCGCCGACCTCCCCGGTGCTGGCCGTCCTCGGCTACCGGCCCACCGCGCTGTTCAGCGACGGCGAGGTGCACGCCCGCTACCGCCAGGTCATCACCGACGGGCTGGCCCTGCTCGAACCGCACGTGCTGCAGCGCCGGGTCGCCGAGGTCGCGCACGGGCTGATCGACCGCTTCGAGGGCGCCGGCAGCGCCGACCTGGTCGCCGAGTACGCCCGGCAGCTGCCGGCCTTCGTCCTCACCACCTGGTTCGGCGTGCCGGAGGAGCACAGTGCCCGGCTGGTCGCCGGCATCGCCGGGATGATGGAGTCCACCGAGAAGGCCGCCGCCGCGTACGGGGACCTCGTCCAGGTGGTCACCGCGATGGTCGCCGACCGGCGCGAGCGCCCCCGGCACGACCTCACCTCGTGGTTCCTCACCCACCCGGCCGGGCTGGACAACGACGAGGTGGTCCGGCAGATCACCCTCACCATGATCGCCGGGCACGAGCCCACCACCAACCTGATCGCCAACGCCCTGCTGCGCCTGCTCACCGACGCCCGGTACGCGGGCTCGCTGTTCGGCGGCGCCATGACGGCCTACCAGGCGATCGACGAGGTGCTCTGGCACGAGCCGCCGATGGCCAACCTCTCCGCCCACTACCCGCGCTACGACCTCGCCTTCCACGGCCGGGAGCTGAAGGCCGGCCAACTGGTGCTGGTCTCCTACGCCGCCGCCAACTCGCAGGCCGCACCCGACCCGGAGGCCGCCCAGTTGCACAGCGGCGAGAGCGCCCACCTGGCCTGGGCCGCCGGACCGCACGCCTGCCCGGCCCGGGACCCCGCGCTGCTGATCGCGATCACCGCCATCGAGCAGCTCACCAGCCGGCTCACCGACCTGGCGCTCGCCACCCCGGCCGCCGAGCTGCTCTGGCGCCCCGGCCCGTTCCACCGCGCGCTGGTCCGCCTCCCGGTGCACTTCGCCCCGGTGGCCCCGGCCGCCCCCGCGGAGCGCTGACACCCGCCCGACGACCGCGGGCCCGGGAGCGACTGCTCCCGGGCCCGCGGTGCGCCGCCGCCGCGCGGCTCAGCCGCCGTCGGCCGGCCGCAGCGTCAGCGAGACGCTGTTGATGCAGTACCGCTGGTCGGTCGGCGTGCCGTAGCCCTCGCCCTCGAAGACGTGCCCGAGGTGGCCCCCGCAGCGCGCGCAGCGCACCTCCACCCGGCGCATGCCGAGCGAGGTGTCCTCGATGTACTCGACCCGGTCCCCCGCCAGCGGCGCGTAGTACGACGGCCATCCGCAGTGGCTGTCGAACTTGGTCTCCGAGCTGAAGAGCTCCGATCCGCACGCCCGGCAGGAGTACACGCCGACCGTCCTGGTGTCGGTGTACGCGCCGGTGAACGGGCGCTCGGTGCCGGCCTCGCGCAGGACGTGGTACTCCTCGGGGCTCAGCTCGGCGCGCCACTCGGCGTCGGTCTTCTCGATCTCGTAGCTCATGGTCGCTCCAGGGGCGCGGACGGCTCAGACGTTGGTGGCAACGCTCGCGAGGTGCTTCAGGATTTCCGGGCCCAGGTTGGTGACGTCGCCCGCGCCCATGGTGAGCAGCAGATCGCCCGGGCGGGCCAGGCCGGCCAGCACGGCGGGGGCGGCGGCGAAGTCGTGCTCGGCCAGCACCTCGGCCCCGGCCCGCTCGGCCGCGTCGACGATCAGGCCGCTGGTGACGCCGGGGATCGGGTCCTCGCGGGCCGGGTAGATGTCGAGCACCACGGAGGCGTCGGCCAGCGCCAGCGCGGCGCCCATCTCCTCGGCGAGCTGCTGGGTGCGGCTGAACAGGTGCGGCTGGAAGACCACCAGCACCCGGCCCGCGGTCGCCTCCCGGATCGCCTCCAGGTCGGCGGCCATCTCGGTCGGGTGGTGGGCGTACGAGTCGATCACCTGCACCCCGCCGGCCTCGCCCTTGAGCTGCAGCCGGCGGCGGACGCCGGTGTACGCGCCGAGCGCCTTGGCGAGGTCCGCGGCGGGCACGCCCAGCGCCACGCCGGCGGCCAGCGCGGCCACCGCGTTGTGGGCGTAGTGCCGGCCGGGCACCGAGACGGTGAAGGCCAGCTCGGCGCCGTCCAGCAGGACGGTGACCTCGCTGGTCATGCCGCGCGGGACGACCGACAGCACCCGTACGTGGGCGTCCTCGGCGGCGCCGACGGTGACCACGTTCAGGCCGTCCCGGCCGGCCACCCGGGCGGTGAACTCGCGGGCGCCGCCGTGGTCCGCGGAGACCACCAGGGTGCCGCCCGGCACGATCCGCCCGGCGAAGGTCTCGAAGGACTCGTGGATCTCGTCGATCGAGGCGTAGTTGGCGTGGTGGTCGAGCTCCACGTTCAGCACGATCGCCACCTCGGGCGCGTACTTGTGGAAGCTGCGGTCGCTCTCGTCGGCCTCGGCGACGAAGATCTCGCCGGCGCCGTGGCGGGCGTTGGAGCCGGGCGCGTCGAGGTCGCCGCCGATCGCGTACGAGGGGTCCAGGCCCAGCTCGCCGAGGGCGACGGCCAGCATGCTGGTGGTGGTGGTCTTGCCGTGGGTGCCGGCCACGGCGAGCGCCCGGCGCCCGCCCATCAGCGCGGCCAGTGCGTCGGAGCGGTGCACCACCGGGATGCCGCGCTCGCGGGCCGTGGCCAGCTCCGGGTTGTCGGCGCGGATGGCGCTGGAGACGACGATGCTGCTGGTGCCGTCCGGCACGTGCTCGGCGGCGTGGCCGATGTGCACCAGCGCGCCGAGCTCGCGCAGCGCGAGGACGGTCTCCGACTCCTTGGAGTCGCTTCCGGAGACCCGGGCGCCGCGCACCGCGAGGATCTTCGCCAGGCCGGACATGCCGGCGCCGCCGATGCCGATGAAGTGCGGGGCGTGCAGGTCGTGCGCGGCGTCGTTCAAAGCGGGGCTCCGTACAGGCGGGGGAAGGCGGGGGTGGAACGTGCGAATCGTCCTCGCGGACGGACCGCAAGGACGATTCTGCACCACGGGCGGGGCCGGGCCCTCATGCCCGAGGACGGGTGGGCGGGGCGGTCAGGAGTCGCTGGCGAACAGCCGCAGCACCGGGACGCCGACCTTGTGCCGGGCCTGGGAGGCCCAGTCGCGGTGGAAGAACTCCTCCACGAAGTGCGGGGAGGTGAGCACCACCACCTCGTCCGCGCTGTGCTCCTCGACGACCGACCGCAGCCGGTCCAGCGGCTTCTGCTCGACCAGCTCGCCGACCGCCTCGGCCCCGGCCTCGCGCAGGTGGCGCAGGCTGTGGTCGAGCGACTCGGCCGCCACGGTGGGCCCCTTCTCGGACTCGTCGTGCTCGTGCACCACCTTGTCCAGGTGGCCGAGGGCGACGTCGTCCAGCGCCCGGAGCAGCTCGTCCTGCCGGCCGCGCGGCTGCATCAGGACGACGAAGGAGACCTTCTCCTCGCTGTGGAGGGTGGTGACCAGCTCCACATCGGCGTCGGACAGCGCCTTCTCGATCATCAGTACCGTCTTGAACACGTGCGTCCCTTCCAATGGCCGGCCCCCGGGCCCGGCTTCGGATCCCATACTGCCCGGCGGAAGCTTTCCGCACGCCGCCCGCACGGCACTCCGGCCACGCCGACGACGGTGCGGCCGGGACGGGATCACGGTCCGGACGGGACTGGCGGTCGCAGGTAGCGGGTGAAGAGGAATCCTTTCTGCTCGATCAATGAGACCAGCCGCATCCGCTGTACGTCCGGCATTTCCGCATCGTGGATGATCCTCGGCGCGTCGCCGCCCGTGAGCAGCGGCGCCACCGACAGGCACAGCTCGTCCAGCAGCCCCGCGGCCGCCAACTGGCCCAGCAGCCGGGGGCCGCCCTCGGTCAGCATCCTGGTCCAGCCGCGCTCCGCCAGCGCCCCCACCGCCGCCCGCAGGTCCACCGACCCGGTGCCGGCCACGATCACGTCCGCCACCTCGGCCACCGCGGCCCGGCTCTCCTCCGGCGTGTCGTCGGTGGTGACCACCACCGTCCTGACCAGCGGCTCGGTGAACAGCGGCGCCGCCAGGTCCAGCCCCAGCGAACGCGTCACCACCGCGATCACCGGCACCGGGGCCTGCCCCGCCGCCGCCCGGGCCGCCGCGAACTCCGCGCGTGGCCGGGCCGGCCGGTACCCCTCGGCGCGGACCGTCTCCGCGCCCACCAGCACCACGTCCGCCAGGGCCCGCAGCACCCCGAAGATCCGCTTGTCGGCGTCCCCCGACAGACCCTCCGACAGGCCGTCCAGCCGCGCCCCGCCGTCCAGCCCGGCCACCATGTTCGCCCGCAGCCAGGGGAGCCCCCGATTCACCTGGTCGGGGTACGCGTACACGGCCGCCAGCGACTCCAACGAGGCCGGATCGCCGGGAAGCCCGTCCAGCGGGCCGATCAACTGCTGCATGCCCCCAGTGTTCCACCGGCGCCCCGACCGGGCGCATCCCACCGGCCCCGGCACCCGGTCCGGCACCCGTTCCGGCGGCCCGCCCGGCGCCCGTTCCGCCCCCTCCCGGCGGCCGTGCCGGGGCCCGCTCCGGACCGGGCCCCGGCAGGCGTACCCTCTACTACCGTGTCCGCAGCCCCACGCCCCGACTCCATAGCGACCACCGCCCCCGTCGCGCTCTCCGAGCGCACCCCGGTCGTCGCCCCCGAGCGCCTGGTCGCCGAGATGGTCCCGCCGCCGCGCTTCTCCGACGTCAGCTTCGGGACGTACATCCCGGACGCGAGCCGGCCCAGCCAGTCCGACGCCGTGTACGTCCTGGAGCAGTTCTCCGGCACGCTCGGCCGCGGAAACGGTTCCGCGCCCAAGCGCAGCTGGTTCCGCCGCGCCGCCCCCGCCCCCACCGGCCCGGCCGGCGTCTACCTCGACGGCGGCTACGGCGTCGGCAAGACCCACCTGCTCGCCTCGCTCTGGCACGCCGCCCCCGGCCCCAAGGCCTTCGGCACCTTCGTCGAGCTGACCAACCTGGTCGGCGCGCTCGGCTTCCAGCAGGCCGTCCGGACCCTCTCCGGGCACACCCTGCTCTGCATCGACGAGTTCGAACTCGACGACCCCGGCGACACCGTCCTGGTCTCCACCCTGCTCGGCCGCCTCGTCGACAACGGCGTCAAGCTCTGCGCCACCTCCAACACCCTGCCCGAGAAGCTCGGCGAGGGCCGCTTCGCCGCCGCCGACTTCCTCCGCGAGATCCAGGGCCTCTCCGCGCACTTCCAGCCGCTGCGCATCGACGGCCAGGACTACCGCCACCGCGGCCTGCCGGACGCCCCGCCGCCGTACACCGACGAGCAGGTCGACGCCGCCGCGGCCCGCACCCCCGGCGCCTCGCTGGACGACTTCGGCGCCCTCCTCGGCCACCTCTCCGCCGTCCACCCCAGCCGCTACGGCGCCATGCTCGACGACGTCACCGCGGTCTGCCTGCGCGGCGTCCAGCAGGTCGAGGACCAGTCCACCGCGCTGCGCCTGGTCGTCCTCGCCGACCGGATGTACGACCGCGAGCTGCCGGTCACCGCCTCCGGCATCCCCTTCGACCGGGTCTTCCCCGAGGAGATGCTGCGCGGCGGCTACCGCAAGAAGTACCTGCGCGCGATCTCCCGCCTGGTCGCCCTCGCCCGGGACAGCGCCAAGTAGGCCCCAGGGCGGCGGCGGGGTACCCGAACGGGCCACGCGCTGTCGGTGCCGGGTCGTACGGTGGAGGCGTGCGACCCATCACGAGTATTGAGCGGTCAGTGGCGCCCTTCGAGGTCGTCAGCCCCTACCAGCCGAACGGCGACCAGCCCGCGGCCATCGCCGAGCTGGAGCGCCGCGTCCGGGGCGGTGAGAAGGACGTCGTCCTGCTCGGCGCCACCGGCACCGGCAAGTCGGCCACCACGGCCTGGATGATCGAGAAGCTGCAGCGCCCCACCCTGGTGATGGCGCCGAACAAGACGCTGGCCGCCCAGCTGGCCAACGAGTTCCGCGAGCTGCTGCCGAACAACGCGGTCGAGTACTTCGTCTCGTACTACGACTACTACCAGCCCGAGGCGTACGTCCCGCAGACGGACACCTACATCGAGAAGGACTCCTCGATCAACGAGGAGGTCGAACGGCTGCGCCACTCCGCGACCAACTCGCTGCTCACCCGCCGCGACGTGATCGTGGTCGCCTCCGTCTCCTGCATCTACGGCCTCGGCACCCCGCAGGAGTACGTCGACCGCATGGTGCGGCTCAAGGTCGGCGAGGAGGTCGACCGCGACGCCCTGCTGCGCCGCTTCGTCGACATCCAGTACACCCGCAACGACCTCGCCTTCACCCGCGGCACCTTCCGGGTCCGCGGCGACACGATCGAGATCTTCCCGGTCTACGAGGAGCTCGCCGTCCGGATCGAGATGTTCGGCGACGAGATCGAGGCGCTGTACACCCTGCACCCGCTCACCGGCGAGATCATCAGCCAGGACGACTCGGTCCACGTCTTCCCCGCCTCCCACTACGTGGCCGGCCCCGAGCGCATGGAGCGCGCGGTCAACGGCATCGAGAAGGAGCTGGAGGAGACCCTCGCCCGGATGGAGAAGCAGGGCAAGCTGCTGGAGGCCCAGCGGCTGCGCATGCGCACCACCTACGACATCGAGATGCTCCGCCAGATCGGCACCTGCTCCGGCGTCGAGAACTACTCGATGCACTTCGACGGCCGCGAGCCCGGCTCCCCGCCGAACACCCTGCTCGACTACTTCCCGGAGGACTTCCTCCTGGTCATCGACGAGTCGCACGTCACCGTCCCGCAGATCGGCGCCATGTACGAGGGCGACGCCTCGCGCAAGCGCACCCTGGTCGAGCACGGCTTCCGGCTGCCCTCCGCGATGGACAACCGCCCGCTCAAGTGGGAGGAGTTCCTGGGGCGGATCGGCCAGACCGTCTACCTCTCGGCGACCCCGGGCAAGTACGAGCTCTCCCGCGGCGACGGCCAGGTCGAGCAGATCATCCGCCCGACCGGCCTGATCGACCCCGAGGTGATCGTCAAGCCCACCGAGGGCCAGATCGACGACCTCGTCCACGAGGTCCGCAAGCGGGTCGAGAAGAACGAGCGCGTCCTCGTCACCACGCTGACCAAGAAGATGGCCGAGGACCTCACCGACTACATGATCGGCCTCGACATCCGGGTGCGGTACCTGCACAGCGACATCGACACCCTGCGCCGGGTCGAGCTGCTGCGCGAGCTGCGGGCCGGCGAGTACGACGTGCTGGTCGGCATCAACCTGCTCCGCGAGGGCCTCGACCTCCCCGAGGTCTCCCTGGTGGCCATCCTGGACGCCGACAAGGAGGGCTTCCTGCGCTCCGGCACCTCGCTGATCCAGACCATCGGCCGCGCCGCCCGCAACGTCTCCGGCCAGGTGCACATGTACGCCGACCGGATGACCCCGGCGATGGAGCTGGCCATCGAGGAGACCAACCGGCGCCGGGCCGTCCAGCAGGCGTACAACAAGGAGCACGGGATCGACCCGCAGCCCCTGCGCAAGAAGATCGGCGACATCCTGGACACCCTCGCCCGCGAGGACGTCGACACCGACCAGCTGCTCTCCACCGGGTACCGCGGCACCGGCAAGGGCAAGGCCCCGGTGCCGGCCCTCGGCGCCGACCGCAAGCCCGCCACGAGCATGCCGGCCACCGAGCTGGCCGAACTGGTCCAGTCGATGACCGAGCGGATGCACGCCGCCGCGGCCGACCTCCAGTTCGAGATCGCGGCGCGGCTGCGCGACGAGGTCAAGGAGCTGAAGCGGGAGCTGCGGCAGATGCGCGAGGCGGGTCTCGCGTAGGCCGGACAGGGGCCCGGGGCAGGGCGGGCCGTCCGGCACCCGGTGCGGGGGTCCGCCCGGGCGCCCGCCGGGCTACGGCCGGTCCCGGTACCGGTCAAGCCCGGCGGTGTCTCAGCCTTGCCACAAAGGGGTACGCGCCGAGGGATGCGCCGCACCGCAGGCTCTAGGCTGGCCTGCGGATGCGGCCCCGCCGGGGGCCGAGGGCATCAGGGGGGCCTCAGCCGGGGGACGGCAACGGGGTGTACCACCGTGTGTTCCGCCGTGGAGCCGTCGCGGGGCCGAATCGCGCGGCCGTACTGAGAGGACGACACCTGTGTCGGTGAACCTGGCCAAGGGCCAGCGGGTCAGCCTGCAGAAGGGTTCGGGCGAGTCGCTGACCGTCGTGCGGATGGGGCTCGGCTGGAAGGCGGCGCCCAAGCGCGGCCTGTTCGGCAGCCGGACCCGGCAGATCGACCTGGACGCCTCCGCGCTGCTGTACGCCGAGAAGACCCCGTCCGACGTGGTCTTCTTCCAGCACCTGGAGAGCAACGACGGCTCCGTCCGGCACACCGGGGACAACCTGGTCGGCGGCGCCGGGGCGGGCGAGGACGACGAGTCGATCGTCGTCGACCTGGTGCACGTCCCGCTGCACATCACCCAGATCGTGTTCACCGTCAGCTCCTACACCGGCCAGACCTTCGCCGAGGTGCAGAACGCCCACTGCCGGCTGATCGACGAGACCACCGGCGTCGAGCTCGCCCGCTACGAGCTGGCCGGGGGAGGGCCGCACACCGGCCAGATCATGGCCAAGGTCTTCCGCGAGGAGGGCGGCGGCTGGGGCATGCAGGCCATCGGCGCCCCGGCGCGGGCCCGGACCTTCCAGGACATGCTGCCGGCCATCGACCCGTTCCTCTGAGCCCGCGGGCGGGCCCTCCGTCGGCGCGGCGGCGGGGTCCAGCGGCCTCCCCGGGCGGGCCTTCTTTACCTTCTTTACCTTCTTTTGGGAGTTCTGTTATCCTCGACGGGAGCGGAGGGGAGTATTCCCCCGCAGTTGTCCCGTCATCACGGGCGTCCAGTGAGCGGCGTCCCGGGGCACTGGTCCGCGGGCCCGGTCAACGGGCCCGACGGGCGGAAGAGACCTCCGGCAGTGACGATGACTGTCTCGCCTACCTGCCGGAGGAGCAGTAGTGGACGTTTCCGTAAACATGTGGGTCGGCACGATCGGTGTGCTGTTGGCGCTGATCGTGGCCGACTTCTTCATCGGCGGCCGCAAGCCGCACGAGGTGTCGATCAAGGAAGCCGGTATCTGGACCACGGTCTGGGTCGTACTGGCGATCATCTTCGGCGGGTTCCTCTGGTGGCACTCCGGCGCGACGCCCGCCGGTGAGTTCTTCGCCGGGTACATCACCGAGAAGTCGCTCAGCGTCGACAACCTGTTCGTGTTCATCCTGATCATGAGCAAGTTCGCGGTGCCGAAGATCTACCAGCAGCGCGTGCTGATGTTCGGTGTGATCATCGCCCTGGTGCTGCGCGCGGTCTTCATCGCCGGCGGTGCGGCCCTGGTGTCCGAGTTCTCCTGGGTGTTCTTCATCTTCGGCGCCTTCCTGATCTGGACCGCCTGGAAGCTCGTCAAGGAGGCGATGGGTGACGAGGAGGACGAGGAGTTCGAGGAGAACCGCCTGCTCAAGTCGATCGAGCAGCGCTTCCCGTCGACCGACAAGTACCACGGCACCAAGCTCTTCATCCGGGAGAACGGCCGCCGGCTGATGACCCCGATGCTGATCGTCATGCTGGCGATCGGCACCACGGACGTCCTGTTCGCGCTGGACTCGATCCCCGCGATCTTCGGCCTGACCCAGGACCCGTACATCGTCTTCACCGCCAACGCCTTCGCCCTGATGGGCCTGCGCCAGCTGTACTTCCTGATCGGCGGCCTGCTGAAGAAGCTGGTCCACCTCTCGTACGGCCTGTCGGTGATCCTCGGCTTCATCGGCGTGAAGCTGTTCCTGCACGCGCTGCACGAGCAGGGGGTGCACGTCCCCGAGATCGGCATCCCGTTCTCGCTGGGCTTCATCGTCGTCGTGCTCGCCGTCACCACCGTGACCAGCCTGATGGCCGCCAAGAAGCAGCAGGCCGACGAGCAGCCCGAGCCGGACAGCATCGACGCCTGACCCGCACCCGTCCACCCCGGACACCCGTCCACCTCGGACACCCGAACGCCCGGCCGCGCCCTGCGGCCGGGCGTTCGCCGCTTCCGGGCCCCGAGGACGGCCCGGCGGGGTCACCAGCCGCGGGCGCGCCAGGCGGGGAGGTTCGGGCGCTCGGCGCCGAGGGTGGTGTCGTTGCCGTGGCCGGGGTAGACCCAGGTCTCGTCGGGCAGGGCGTCGAAGATCTTCTCGCCGACGTCGCGGAAGAGGCTGTCGAAGGCCGCCGGGTCGCCCCAGGTGTTGCCGACGCCGCCCGGGAAGAGGCAGTCGCCGGTGAACACGTGCGGGTGGCCCTGGGGGTCGTCGTAGATCAGCACGATCGCGCCCGGGGTGTGCCCGACCAGGTGCCGCACGGTCAGCTCGACCCGGCCGACCCGTACGGTGTCGCCGTCGTCCAGCAGCAGGTCGGTCGGGACGCCGACGGCCTCGGCGTCGATCCGCCCGGCCGCGGTGCGGGCGCCGGTGGCGGCGACCACCTCGGCGAGGGCGCCCCAGTGGTCCTGGTGGCGGTGGGTGGTGACCACCGTGGCGAGGCTCGCGCCGACCGTCTCCAGCAGCACCGGGGCCTCGGCCGCGGCGTCGATCAGCAGCTGCTCGTCGGTGGCCCGGCAGCGCAGCAGGTACGCGTTGTTGTCGTGCGGCCCGACGGCCACCTTGGTGACGATCAGGTGGGCCAGCTCGCGCACGTCCGGCGGTCCGCCGACCTTCACCGCTCCGTGGTACGTCATCCGTCCGCTCCTCGTGGTGTCGGGTCTGCCGAGAGCCTCGGCTCTGCTGTGATCATCGTCGCGCGGTCAGCCCATCGGGGGAAGTGCGGGCAGGGCGGCGCGGCCGTCGGCGAGCTGGACGCCACCCCGGTGGACCTGCAGGCCGTCGCCGTCGGAACGGCCGGAGAGCCAGCCCGTCAGGGCCCGGACCGGGCCCGTCACGGTCAGCGCGGGCCCCTCGGCGGCGCCGATCAGCCCGCGGTCCGGGGTGTCGTCGGCGACCAGCTCGACCGCGGGCAGGCCCTCGGCGCCGGCCAGCCGGGCAGCGAGCAGGCGGAACTCGGCGACCGCGAAGTCCTCGGGCCAGTGCGCCGGGGTGCGGCCCGCGTCGAGGTCGACCAGGTGGTACTCGATCTCGGCGAGGCGCTTCCAGGGGATCTCGGAGGCCTCGAAGACGTACCCGGAGCGGTGGCGGACCCCGGCGGTCCAGTGCTCCGGGGTCAGCAGCGCGGCGGCCGAGGCGTAGCGGCCGTGGGACTCCCGCAGGTCGTCCAGCTGGACGTCGAGCGGGCGGGGCGCGCCGGCCTCGATGTCCCGGTCGCGGGCCTCGGCGCTGGCGTACTGCGGGACGTCCCCGCCGGTGCGGGCGTTGTCGAGCAGGTTGACCAGCGAGTCGGCGTTGCGGGCGAGGTGGGCGAGGACGTGGCCGCGGCTCCAGCCGGGGAGGGCGGAGGGTTCGGTGACGGCCTCGGGCTTCAGCTCGGCCACGGTGTTCAGCAGGCGCTCGGTGGCCTCGGCGACGGCGCGCAGCCGCACGGCGGCGAGCGCGGAGGCGGCGGCGGCGGTCTCGGCGGGGGTCCTGGGCTCGGGCATCGCGGGGTGGCGGCCTTCCGGTCGGCGGGCGGGCCGCCCGCAGGGCGTTGCCCGGGCGGCCCGCCGCTCGTTGACATGGGTGACGCTCCCGACGCTACCGCCGATCCCGTGGCTGAGCAGGGCGTTTCTCCGAACCCGCCGAACGGCTGTCGGGGCGGTCGTCACTCGTTCGGGTGGCCTCCACTGGACAGAGTCGTGAATCGAACGCCTGAGCTATAGGCTGGCTGCCGCATCCTGGAAGAAGTACGCACCTCACACGTAAGCCGTCTCGCACCGGAGAAAGGCGCCAGAAGCAGTGGCCGACCGCCTCATCGTCCGCGGTGCTCGCGAGCACAATCTCAAGAACGTCTCGCTCGACCTGCCCCGCGACTCCCTCATCGTCTTCACGGGCCTCTCCGGCTCCGGCAAGTCCTCGCTCGCCTTCGACACGATCTTCGCCGAGGGCCAGCGCCGCTACGTCGAGTCGCTGTCCTCGTACGCCCGCCAGTTCCTGGGGCAAATGGACAAGCCCGACGTGGACTTCATCGAGGGCCTCTCCCCGGCCGTCTCGATCGACCAGAAGTCCACCAACCGCAACCCCCGCTCCACCGTCGGCACCATCACCGAGGTGTACGACTACCTGCGCCTGCTGTTCGCCCGGATCGGCAAGCCGCACTGCCCGCACTGCGAGCGGCCGATCGCCAAGCAGTCGCCGCAGGCCGTCGTCGACAAGGTGCTGGAGCTCGCCGAGGGCACCCGGTTCCAGGTGCTCAGCCCGGTCGTGCGCGAGCGCAAGGGCGAGTTCGTCGACCTCTTCGCGGACCTCCAGTCCAAGGGCTACGCCCGCGCCCGGGTCGACGGCGCCACTGTGCAGCTGACCGACCCGCCGAAGCTGAAGAAGCAGGAGAAGCACACCATCGAGGTGGTCGTCGACCGCCTGACCGTCAAGGAGAGCGCCAAGCGCCGCCTGACGGACTCGGTGGAGACGGCCCTGCGGCTCAGCAGCGGCATGGTGGTGCTCGACTTCGTCGACCTCCCCGAGGGCGATCCGGAGCGCGAGCGGATGTACTCCGAGCACCTCTACTGCCCGTACGACGACGTCTCCTTCGAGGAGCTGGAGCCGCGCTCGTTCTCCTTCAACTCGCCGTTCGGCGCCTGCCCGGACTGCTCCGGCCTGGGCAACCGGATGGAGGTCGACCCGGAGCTGGTCGTCCCCGACGAGGAGCGCTCGCTCGACGAGGGCGCCATCCACCCGTGGTCCGGCGGCCACACCAAGGAGTACTTCCAGCGGCTGATCGACGCCCTCGCCGGCGAGCTGGGCTTCCGCACCGACATCCCCTGGGCCGGGCTGCCGGCCCGCGCCAAGAAGGCGCTGCTGTACGGGCACAAGCACCAGGTCGAGGTCCGCTACCGCAACCGCTACGGCCGCGACCGCTCGTACACCACGGGCTTCGAGGGCGCGGTGCCGTTCATCCAGCGGCGCCACCAGGAGGCGGAGAGCGACAGCAGCCGCGAGCGCTTCGAGGGGTACATGCGCGAGGTGCCCTGCCCGACCTGCCGGGGCACCCGCCTCAAGCCGGTCGTGCTGGCGGTCACCGTGGAGGGCCGCTCGATCGCCGACGTCTCCTCGATGTCGATCAGCGACTGCGCGGAGTTCCTCGGCGCGATGCGGCTCAACGCCCGCGACAAGCAGATCGCCGAGCGGGTGCTGAAGGAGGTCAACGAGCGGCTGCGGTTCCTGGTCGACGTCGGCCTGGACTACCTCTCGCTCGACCGCGCGGCCGGCACCCTCTCCGGCGGCGAGGCCCAGCGCATCCGGCTCGCCACCCAGATCGGCTCCGGCCTGGTCGGCGTGCTGTACGTGCTGGACGAGCCCTCCATCGGCCTCCACCAGCGGGACAACCACCGCCTGATCGAGACCCTGGTCCGCCTCCGGGACATCGGCAACACCCTGATCGTCGTCGAGCACGACGAGGACACCATCAAGACGGCCGACTGGGTGGTCGACATCGGCCCCGGCGCCGGCGAGCACGGCGGCAAGGTGGTGCACTCCGGCTCGCTGAAGCAGCTGCTGGCCAACAAGGAGTCGCTGACCGGCCAGTACCTCTCCGGCAAGCGCGCCATCCCCATCCCGGCCGTCCGCCGCCCGCGGGACCGCAAGCGCCAGCTGACGGTGCACGGCGCCCGCGAGCACAACCTCAAGGACGTCACGGTCGCCTTCCCGCTGGGCACCTTCACGGCGATCACCGGCGTCTCCGGCTCCGGCAAGTCCACGCTGGTCAACGACATCCTCTACACCCACCTCGCCCGGGAGCTGAACGGCGCCCGCAGCGTGCCCGGCCGGCACACCCGGATCACCGGCACCGACCAGGTGGACAAGGTGGTGCACGTCGACCAGTCGCCGATCGGCCGGACCCCGCGGTCCAACCCGGCCACCTACACCGGGGTGTTCGACCACGTCCGCCGGCTCTTCGCGGAGACCCAGGAGGCGAAGGTGCGCGGCTACCTGCCGGGCCGCTTCTCCTTCAACGTCAAGGGCGGGCGCTGCGAGAACTGCTCCGGCGACGGCACCATCAAGATCGAGATGAACTTCCTGCCGGACGTCTACGTCCCGTGCGAGGTCTGCCACGGCGACCGGTACAACCGGGAGACCCTGGAGGTCCACTACAAGGGCAAGTCCATCGCCGAGGTGCTGAACATGCCGATCGAGGAGGCGCTGCACTTCTTCGAGGCCGTCCCGGCGATCGCCCGGCACCTCAAGACGCTCAACGACGTCGGCCTCGGCTACGTCCGCCTCGGCCAGTCCGCGCCCACCCTCTCCGGCGGCGAGGCGCAGCGCGTCAAGCTCGCCTCCGAGCTGCAGAAGCGCTCCACCGGCCGGACGGTCTACGTGCTCGACGAGCCGACCACCGGTCTGCACTTCGAGGACATCAGCAAGCTGATCAAGGTGCTCTCCGGCCTGGTGGAGAAGGGCAACACGGTGATCGTCATCGAGCACAACCTCGATGTGATCAAGACCGCCGACTGGATCGTCGACATGGGCCCCGAGGGCGGCTCCGGCGGCGGCACGGTGGTCGCCGAGGGCACCCCCGAGGAGATCGCGGCCGTCCCGGAGAGCCACACCGGCAAGTTCCTGCGGGACATCCTGCCCGGCGACTTCGCCGACGCTCCGGTGGCCCCGGCGAAGGCCCCGCGCAAGCGGGCCGCCGCCAAGAAGTAGTTCCGCCGACCGGCCGCACCGCCCTCCGGTGCGGCCGGTCGCCCGCATAGACTCTCGGCCGAAGGGGCGGCGAACCTCGCACGCCCCCGTGCACGTACGCCCCAGCACGACCACCGCGTCCCCAGGAGCACCGTCGATGTCCGAGGTCCACGAGAGTCCCGCCGCCTCCCGCCGCACCGTGCTCTGCGGCGCTGCAGCCGTCCTCGCCGCCGGCGGCGGCGCGGTCGTGGTCTCCGGCTGCGCCTCCTCGAACGCGCCCTCCGCCGGCGCGACCACCTCCCAGCCGCCCGCCTCGCCCAAGCCCCCGGTGGTGGTCGGCCCGGCGGCGGACGTCCCGGTCGGCGGCGGCAGGATCTACCGCGAGCAGCGGATCGTCGTCACCCAGCCGACCCAGGGCCAGTACGAGGCGTTCAGCGCGGTCTGCACGCACGCCGGCTGCGTCGTCGACAAGGTCGAGAACCAGCTGATCAAGTGCCCGTGCCACGGCAGCGACTTCAACTACTCCACCGGCGCCCGGGTCGCCGGCCCGGCCACCAAGCCGCTGCCCGAGTACCAGGTCGCCGTCGAGGACGGCAGCCTCAAGGTCACCCCCAGCTGACGCGCCCGCGCCACCGGGGCCGCCTCGGCAGCGGCCCCGGTGCCCAGGTCAGCAGGTGGACGAGGACACCCACCGGTGGGAGCGGATGTTGCGCTCCAGGGTCTCCCCGCGCCCGCCGCCGGAGCCGCGGTTGAACGTCACGGTGGAGAGGTCGTTGATGATCTCCCCCGTGTTGATGCAGCGGTACGCACCGGTGTAGCCGGCGCCCCAGTACACCAGGACGTCGCCGATGCCGTTGTCGTAGCCGTTGTTCCAGAGCGAGTTGGCCCTGTCGTAGCAGGGCCCCCAGTTCGTGGAGTTGCCCTCCCACTGCGCGCACTGCTGGGTCCGGTTGAACCCCAGGTAGGCGTGCAGCTGGCCGTCCGCCAGCACCGCGGACGGCGCGGCCTGCGCGGGAGCCGGCAGCAGGGCGGCCAGGGCGGCCACGGCCGCGCCGGCGACGACGGTACTGATTTTCCTCATGCGGTCTGCTCCTTCGTACGGTGCCGGAGGGTGCCGTGCCGGTGGGCACCGGCCGGAAGGTGGCGTCCCCACCCCCGTGGGGGGCGACCACCCGCCGCGCCGCCGGTCGGCGTGCGTTCATCCTGAGGCCGCGGAGCCGATCGCCCCCACACCTTTCGGCCCCCGCTTAAACCCGCTGCTGGACGGCGCCCGCCCGGGCGGGCGACACTGCCGTCCGGGGCGGGGGAGCTCAGGGGAGGGGCGATCGGTGCTGCGGATCCACTTCACGGCGGACGACCTGGCCAGGACCAGGATGGCCGCCGGCGTCGGCGCGGCCACCGAGGCCGGACACGCCCTGGACCTGCTGCTCTGCCGCGACGTCCCACCGGCCTTCCGGACCTGGCGGCAGGGCCTGCGCGGGCAGCTCGCCGGCCGCCCGGCCCGCGAACTGCGGCCGCTGGCCTCGCTGGTGCCCGAGCCCGGCGCCGGGCTCGACCTGCTGGCCCTCACCGGTACCGGCACCACCATCGAGGCCGGCATCGAGCACCTGCTGACCGCCCCCGACGCCCTGCTGCGCCTGGAGCTCGGGCACGTCGCCCTGCCCCGGGCCGAACCCGCCTGGCTGCGCGCGCTGACGGGCGGCGACCAGGAGGCCCGCCGAGTGCTCGCCGACTCCCTCGACGCCTGCTTCCGCGGCATCGTCCAACCGCACTGGCAGCGCATCCGCGGCCACCTCGACGCCGTCCGGGCCGACCACGCCCGCACCGTGCTGGAGGGCGGCGTCGAACGGCTCCTGGAGACGCTCGCGCCCGGCCTGGTGAGCTGGCGCTCCCCGGTGCTCGGCGTCCGCTTCCCCCGCGACGTGGACGTCCGCCTCGGCGGCCGCGGCCTGGTGCTGGCGCCGATGGTCTTCCTGCCGGCCGGCCGGGTGGAACTGCTGACCGACCTGCTGGACGAGGCCGCCCCGCCCGTCCTGGCCTTCCCCACCGTCGGCGACCCGCTGGCCGGCGCCGCCCTCTGGGGCGACGGCCGCACCGGCCGGCAGCCGCTCGGCGCCCTGCTCGGCCGGACCAGGGCCGCCGCCCTGGACGCCGTCGCCGACGGCTGCAGCACCGGCGAACTCGCCCGCCGGATCGGCATCTCGCCCGCCGCGGCCAGCCAGCACGCCGGGGTGCTCCGCGAGGCCAACCTGATCACCACCCGGCGGCGCGGCGGCGCGGTGCTGCACTCGATCACCCCGCTCGGCGCCGACCTGCTCAACCACGGCACCGGAAGCTAGCGTCCGGTGCCCTGGCGAACCGGCCTCCGGAACGCCGCGCCGACTCGGTACGGTGGACCCATGGCTGACCCGTCCACCTACCGACCGTCCCCGGGAGCGATTCCGACCTCGCCCGGGGTCTACAAGTTCCGTGACGCCCACGGGCGGGTCATATACGTCGGCAAGGCCAAGAGCCTGCGCCCCCGGCTCTCCTCGTACTTCCAGGACCTCGCCGGCCTCCACCCGCGCACCGCGACGATGGTCACCACCGCCGCCTCGGTCGAGTGGACGGTCGTCGCGACCGAGGTCGAGGCGCTCCAGCTGGAGTACTCCTGGATCAAGGAGTTCGATCCCCGTTTCAACGTCAAGTACCGGGACGACAAGAGCTATCCGGAACTCGCGGTCACCCTCAACGAGGAGTTCCCGCGGGTCCAGGTGATGCGCGGGGCGCACCGCAAGGGCGTGCGCTACTTCGGCCCGTACGGGCACGCCTGGGCGATCCGCGAGACGGTCGACCTGCTGCTGCGCGCCTTCCCCGTCCGCACCTGCTCCAACGGCGTGTTCAAGCGCGCCCAACAGGTCGGCCGGCCCTGCCTGCTCGGCTACATCGGCAAGTGCGCCGCCCCCTGCGTCGGCCGGGTCAGCGCCGAGGAGCACCGCGAACTCGCCGAGGAGTTCTGCGACTTCATGGCCGGCCGGACGGGCAACCACCTGCGCCGGCTGGAGCAGGAGATGCAGGAGGCCGCCGCCGAGATGGAGTACGAGAAGGCGGCCCGGCTGCGCGACGACATCGGCGCCCTCAAGCGCGCGATGGAGAAGAACGCCATCGTGCTCGCCGACGCCACCGACGCCGACCTGCTCGCCCTCGCCGAGGACGAACTGGAGGCCGCCGTCCAGATCTTCCACGTCCGCGGCGGCCGGGTGCGCGGCCAGCGCGGCTGGGTCACCGACAAGGTCGAGGACGTCGACACCGCCGCCCTGGTCGAGCACGCCCTGCAGCAGCTGTACGGCGGGGACGCCGAGTCCGTGCCGCGCGAGGTGCTGGTCCCCGAACTGCCCGAGCCGGCCGCACCGGTCCGCGAGTGGCTCGTCGGGCTGCGCGGCTCCCAGGTCGACCTGCGGGTGCCCCAGCGCGGCGACAAGAAGGACCTCATGGCCACCGTGCAGCGCAACGCCCAGCAGGCGCTGGCGCTGCACAAGACCAAGCGGGCCTCCGACCTGACCACCCGCAGCCGGGCCCTGCAGGAGATCGCCGACGCCCTGGAGCTGGACTCGGTGCCGCTGCGCATCGAGTGCTTCGACATCTCCCACCTCCAGGGCGACGACGTGGTCGCCTCGATGGTCGTCTTCGAGGACGGCCTGGCCCGCAAGAGCGAGTACCGGCGCTTCCAGATCAAGGGCTTCGAGGGGCAGGACGACGTCCGCTCGATGCACGAGGTGATCGGCCGCCGCTTCCGCCGCTACCTCCAGGAGCGCGAGCAGACCGGCGAGTGGGCGGTGCCCGAGGAGCCCGTGCCCGGCGAGGCCGCCGACGGGGACGGGGGCCCCGACGGGACGGGCCCGCTCGGTCCGGTCGACCCGGACACCGGCCGGCCGCGCCGCTTCGCCTACCCGCCGCAGCTGCTGGTGGTCGACGGCGGCGCCCCGCAGGTGGCCGCCGCCCGCCGGGCGCTGGACGAGCTGGGCATCGACGACGTGGCGCTCTGCGGCCTGGCCAAGCGGCTGGAGGAGGTCTGGCTGCCCGGCGAGGACGACCCGGTGGTGCTGCCGCGCAGCAGCGAGGGCCTGTACCTGCTGCAGCGGGTGCGCGACGAGGCGCACCGCTTCGCGATCTCCTACCAGCGCAACAAGCGTTCCAAGCGACTCACCGCCGGGGAACTGGACTCCGTCCCCGGCCTCGGCGAGACTCGCCGCCGGGCGCTGCTCAAGCACTTCGGTTCGCTGAAGCGGCTGCGGGCGGCCACCGTCGACGAGCTCTGCGCCGTCCCCGGCATCGGGCGGCGGACGGCGGAGACTGTTGCGGCGGCGTTGTCGTCCCGTACACCGGGGGCACCGGCCGTGAACACCGCCACGGGGGAGATCATCGACGACGGCGCCGTCGAGGCCGCCGCCGTGCCGGGTGCCGTGCCGCCCCCGGGGCCCGAGCGGCCGCCCGCCGCCCGGGAGACCACCGAGGAGCCCACCGGAGCCGCACCGCCCAGCGACCGAGTCCAGCCCAGCGACCGACAGCCGACCGCCGACCGGCGGCCCGGCGCCGTACAGCCACTGACCGCAGCACCCCAGGAGACGCCATGACGGCCGACGCCGCCCGTCAGCCGGCGCGCCCCGTCCTCACTCGGCCGAGTGAGTCGGGGAAGCCCGGCCGCCCCACGCGCGTTCTCCTCAGCAGAACCACCGAGAGCGGGGAACCGAAGTGACCGTGTCCGACGAAGGGGGCGCCGCCCGGCCGATGGCCGGCGGAGAGAACGCCCCGGAGCTGGTGATCATCTCCGGAATGTCCGGCGCCGGCCGCTCCACCGCGGCCAAGTGCCTGGAGGACCTGGGCTGGTTCGTGGTGGACAACCTGCCGCCCGCCCTGATCCCGACCATGGTCGACCTGGGCGCGCGCTCGCAGGGCAACGTCGCCCGGATCGGCGCCGTGGTCGACGTCCGCGGCCGGCAGTTCTTCGACGACCTGCTGACCTCGCTCGACGAGCTGGAGAAGCGCGGCGTCCGGCTGCGCGTCGTCTTCCTGGACAGCTCGGACGACGCCCTGGTGCGCCGCTTCGAGAGCGTCCGCCGCCCGCACCCGCTGCAGGCCGACGGCCGGATCGTCGACGGCATCGCCCAGGAGCGCGACCTGCTGCGCGAGCTGCGCGGCGAGGCCGACCTGGTGATCGACACCTCCAACCTCAACGTGCACCAGCTGCGCGCCAAGCTCGACGCCCAGTTCGCCGACCACGACGAACCGGCACTGCGCGCCACCGTGATGTCCTTCGGCTTCAAGTACGGGCTACCGGTCGACGCCGACCTTGTGGTGGACTGTCGCTTCCTGCCGAACCCGCACTGGGTCCCCGAGCTGCGCGCCCGTACCGGCACCGACAGCGATGTCGCCGACTACGTGTTCCAGCAGCCCGGGGCCAACGAGTTCCTCAACGGGTACACCGAGCTGCTGCGGATCGTGACCGAGGGGTACCGGCGCGAGGGGAAGCGGTACATGACGCTTGCCGTAGGCTGCACCGGTGGCAAGCACCGCAGCGTCGCGATGTCCGAGCGCCTGACGAAGCGTCTCATCGCGGACGGCGTCGAAACGGTGCTCGTCCACCGCGACATGGGACGGGAGTAGCCTCCACCTCCTTGCCGGGCCGCCGGCGGAGGCGCCGGCGGCAGGCAAGAGGAACGCGAGGTAGGTGTGACGGGATACGTGCCCGGGCGGCAGCTCCAGAACAAGGCCGACCGGACGGTGGTCCCGGCGGTGCCCCCGCGCGCTCCGGTCCCGAACCGAACACGCAGCAACCCGGCGCCCCGGATCACCGCCCTCGGCGGCGGCCAGGGCCTGTCGGCCTCGCTGTCGGCGCTGCGCCGGCTCACCAGCGACCTCACCGCCGTGGTCACCGTCGCCGACGACGGCGGCTCCAGCGGCCGGCTCCGCGAGGAGCTGGGCGTGCTGCCGCCGGGCGACCTCCGCAAGGCGCTCGCCGCGCTCTGCGGGGACGACGACTGGGGCCGCACCTGGTCCGAGGTGATCCAGCAGCGCTTCTCCGGCAGCGGCGGCCTCGGCGGCCACGCCGTCGGCAACCTGCTGATCGTCGCCCTCTGGGAGAAGCTGGGCGACCCGGTCGCCGCCCTCGACTGGGTCGGCCGGCTGCTGAACGTCCAGGGCCGGGTGCTGCCGATGTCGGCCGTCCCGCTCGACATCGAGGCCGTCGTGCGCGGCCACGACCCGGAGCTGCCCGCCGAGCTGTCCGCCGTCCGCGGCCAGGCGAACGTCGCGGTCACCCCGGGCACCGTGCAGTCGATCCGGCTGCTGCCGGACGAGCCGCCGGCCGTCCCGGAGGCGGTCGCCGCGGTCCGCGAGGCGGACTGGGTGGTGCTCGGCCCCGGCTCCTGGTTCACCAGCGTGCTGCCCCACCTGCTGGTGCCCGACCTGGCCAAGGCCCTCACCGAGACCCGCGCCCGCCGCCTGCTCACCCTCAACCTGGCCCCCCAGCCCGGCGAGACCGAGGGCTTCACCCCGCAGCGCCACCTGGAGGTCATCGCCGACCACGCCCCCGGCCTCGCCGTGGATGCGATCCTGGTGGACGAGCGGGCCGTCACCGGCGGCGCCTTCGGGCAGGCCGACCTGGACGGCCTGGAGAAGGCGGCCGAGCGGATGGGCGCCGCCCTGGTCCTGGGCCGGGTGGCCCGTCCCGACGGCACTCCGCGACACGACCCGGAGGCTTTGGCAGCCGCGTACGACCGGATTTTCCGGACACATGGAAGGATCGGGGCATGGCGATGACTCCAGCGGTGAAGGACGAAATCAGCCGGCTCCCGGTCACGCGGGCCTGCTGCCGCAAGGCAGAGGTGTCGGCGATCCTGCGCTTCGCGGGCGGGCTGCACATCGTGAGCGGCCGGATCGTGATCGAGGCGGAGCTCGACACCGGAGCGGCCGCCCGCCGGCTGCGCAAGGATCTCCTGGAGATCTTCGGACACTCCTCGGACCTCGTCGTGATGGCCCCCGGCGGACTGCGCCGCGGCAGCCGCTACGTGGTGCGCGTGGTCAAGGACGGCGAGCTGCTGGCCCGCCAGACCGGCCTGGTCGACGGCCGCGGCCGGCCGATCCGCGGCCTGCCCCCGGCGGTCGTCTCCGGCGCCACCTGCGACGCCGAGGCCGCCTGGCGCGGTGCCTTCCTGGCGCACGGCTCGCTCACCGAGCCCGGCCGCTCCTCCTCGCTGGAGATCACCTGCCCCGGCTCCGAGGCCGCCCTCGCCCTGGTCGGCGCGGCCCGCCGGCTCGGCATCCCGGCCAAGGCCCGCGAGGTCCGCGGCGTCGACCGCGTGGTCATCCGCGACGGCGACGCGATCGGCGCGCTGCTCACCCGCCTCGGCGCCCACGAGTCGGTGCTGGCCTGGGAGGAGCGCCGGATGCGGCGCGAGGTCCGCGCCACCGCCAACCGCCTGGCCAACTTCGACGACGCCAACCTGCGCCGCTCGGCCCGCGCCGCCGTCGCGGCCGGAGCCCGGGTGCAGCGCGCGCTGGAGATCCTCGGCGACGAGGTGCCCGACCACCTGGCCGCGGCCGGCCAGCTGCGCATGGAGCACAAGCAGGCCTCGCTGGAGGAGCTGGGCGCGCTGGCCGACCCGCCGCTGACCAAGGACGCGGTGGCCGGACGGATCCGCCGCCTGCTGGCGATGGCCGACAAGCGGGCGTCCGAGCTGGGCCTGCCGAGCACCGAGGCCAACCTCACCGACGAGATGGTCGCGCTGAACTGACCGCGCGCCCCGGACGGCGCCGGAGCCACCGAACAGAACCGGCCGCCGCGGGGGTCTTGACCGATCCCCTCCGACGTGCTGGGCGCAACCCCTCGCGCCCCACCCGTCGTCTCACGCACCGAGCGACCGGCGTCCCGGAATCCGGACGCCGGTCGTTCCGTTTCCGAACATAATCAACGGCTCCCGCACACCCGTTTTCCAGGGCCGGAGCCAACTGCCGGGACGGGCAAGGGCAGACGTCCGGAACCCGTCGCAGGGCGGCGCCACGCCGCTGTCCGGGGTGCGGGCTGATGTGCTCAGCGGGGCCCCGGAGGGGTAGGGTCATAGGCGGTCGGGGACATCCCAAAATTCCACCCCGTCGGCTTAGCTCCGGCGTACCTAACGAGGAGATCGGTTCGTGACGATCCGGGTAGGCATCAACGGATTCGGCCGCATCGGCCGCAATTTCTTCCGTGCGGTTCAGGCCCAGGGAGCGGACATCGAGATCGTCGGTGTCAACGACCTGACCGACACCAAGACCCTGGCGCACCTGCTCAAGTACGACTCGATCCTGGGCACCTTCCCGGGCGAGGTCTCGCACACCGAGAACAGCATCACCGTCGACGGCAAGACCTTCAAGGTCATCGCCGAGCGCGACCCGGCCAACCTCCCCTGGGGCGAGCTGGGCGTCGACATCGTGATCGAGTCGACCGGCATCTTCACCAAGGCCGCGGCGGCCAAGAAGCACGTCACCGCCGGCGCCAAGAAGGTCATCATCTCGGCGCCCGCGACGGACGAGGACGTCACCATCGTCATGGGCGTCAACGACGACAAGTACGACGCCGCCAACCACACGGTCATCTCCAACGCCTCCTGCACCACCAACTGCGTGGCGCCGCTGGCCAAGGTGCTGAACGAGAACTTCGGCATCGTCAAGGGTCTGATGACCACGGTGCACGCGTACACCAACGACCAGGTCACCCTGGACTTCCCGCACAAGGACCTGCGTCGCGCCCGCGCCGCGGCCCTCAACATCATCCCGACCTCGACGGGTGCCGCCAAGGCCACCGCGCTGGTCCTGCCGGAGCTCAAGGGCAAGCTGGACGGCACCTCGCTGCGCGTCCCGGTCCCGACCGGCTCGATCACCGACCTGGTGGTGACCCTGGAGCGCGAGGTCACCGTCGAGGAGGTCAACGCGGCCTTCCAGAAGGCGGCCGAGGGCAGCCTCAAGGGCATCCTGCAGTACACCGAGGACCCGATCGTCTCCTCCGACATCGTGAACTCGCCGTTCTCCACGATCTTCGACTCGCTGATGACCATGGCCCAGGGCAACCAGGTCAAGGTCTTCGGCTGGTACGACAACGAGTGGGGCTACTCGAACCGCCTCGTCAACCTGACCACCCTCGTCGGTGAGCAGCTCTGACGTTGCGGGAGCTGACGTGAAGTAAGGGGGAGGGCCCGGAAGGCTTCGACGCCGTCCGGGCCCTCGTCTGCGCACCCTCAACTCCCCTTCCGACGGCCCGCCGTTGTGCCGTCATTGCGCCACTTCCACTTGGGAGACCGAAGACCGTGAAGACCATCGAAGACCTGGACGTCGCCGGCAAGCGCGTGTTCGTCCGAGCCGACCTGAACGTTCCGCTGTCCGGCGGCGCGATCACCGACGACGGCCGGATCCGCGCCGTCGCCCCGACCATCGCCAAGCTCGTCGCGAGCGGCGCGAAGGTCGTCGTCGCCTCCCACCTCGGCCGCCCCAAGGGCGAGCCCGACCCGCAGTTCTCCCTCGCGCCGGTGGCCGTCCGCCTCGGCGAGATCCTCGGCACGCCGGTCGCGTTCGCGGCCGACACCGTGGGTGAGAGCGCGAAGGCCACCGTCGCCGCCCTGGCCGACGGCGAGGTCACGCTGCTTGAGAACCTGCGCTTCAACGCGGGCGAGACCAGCAAGGACGACGCCGAGCGCGGCGCCTTCGCCGACGAGCTGGCCGCCCTGGCGGACCTCTACGTCGGCGACGGCTTCGGCGCGGTGCACCGCAAGCACGCCTCGGTGTACGACCTGCCGGCCCGCCTGCCGCACGCGGTGGGCGACCTGATCGCCACCGAGGTGGGCGTCCTCAAGCGCCTCACCGAGGAGGTCGAGCGCCCGTACGCGGTGGTGCTCGGCGGCTCCAAGGTCTCCGACAAGGTCGGCGTGATCGACAACCTGCTCGGCAAGGCCGACCGCATCCTGATCGGCGGCGGCATGGCGTACACCTTCCTGTACGCGCTGGGCCACGAGGTGGGCATCTCGCTGCTGCAGAAGGACCAGGTCCCGGTCGTCCTGGAGTACCTGGAGCGGGCCAAGGCCAACGGCGTGGAGTTTGTGCTGCCGGTGGACGTCGCGATCTCCGCGAGCTTCCCCGACACCAAGACCCACAAGCCGGTCGAGGACTACGAGGTCGTCGACGCGGACGGCATCCCCGCGGACAAGGAGGGCCTGGACATCGGCCCGAAGACCCGCGCGCTGTTCGCCGAGAAGCTGGCCGACGCGAAGACGGTGTTCTGGAACGGCCCGCTGGGCGTCTTCGAGCATCCGACCTTCGCCGAGGGCACCAAGGCCGTCGCCCAGGCCCTGCTGGACAGCGACGCGTTCTCCGTGGTCGGCGGCGGCGACTCCGCCGCGGCCGTCCGCATCCTGGGCTTCGACGAGACGAAGTTCGGGCACATCTCTACCGGCGGTGGCGCGAGCCTCGAGTACCTGGAGGGCAAGACCCTCCCCGGTCTCGCCGCCCTGGAAGGCTGAGGAATGACTGAGCGTCTCCCGCTGATGGCGGGCAACTGGAAGATGAACCTCAACCACCTTGAGGCCATCCAGCACACCCAGAAGCTGGCGTTCGCGCTGGCCGACAAGGACTACGAGTCGGTCGAGGTCGCCGTCCTGGTGCCCTTCACGGACCTGCGCTCGGTGCAGACCCTGGTCGACGGTGACAAGCTGAAGATCAAGTACGGCTCGCAGGACGTCTCGAAGCACGACTCCGGTGCCTACACCGGCGAGGTCTCCGGCCCGATGCTGGCCAAGCTCAAGTGCACCTACGCGGTGATCGGCCACTCGGAGCGCCGCCAGTACCACGGCGAGAACGAGGAGATCGTCAACGCCAAGGTCAAGGCCGCCTACCGCAACGGGATCACCCCGATCCTGTGCATCGGCGAGCCGCTGGAGATCCGCAAGGCCGGCACCCACGTCGAGCACACCCTGGCCCAGCTGGACGGCGCCCTCCAGGACGTCGAGGCCGGCCAGGCCGAGTCGATCGTGGTCGCCTACGAGCCGGTCTGGGCGATCGGCACCGGCGAGGTGGCGACCCCGGAGGACGCCCAGGAGGTCTGCTCGGCCATCCGCAAGCGGATCGCCGAGCTCTACAGCGCCGATCTGGCCGACAAGGTCCGCGTGCTGTACGGCGGTTCGGTGAAGTCCTCCAGCGCGGCCGGTCTGATGGCCAAGCCCGACGTCGACGGCGCCCTGATCGGCGGGGCCTCGCTGGACGCCGAGGAGTTCGTCAAGATCGTGCGCTACCGCGAGCAGGCAGTAGGCTAACGCCGCCGCAGCAACGTAGGCTTTGGGGCCGGACCGCCGGACGCGGCCCGGCCCCTTCGCCGAAGTAACGAGAGAGTTGGTCCCGTCGTGGTTCTCGGGTTCTCGATTGCCCTGATCGTCTTCAGCCTGCTGATGATCCTCCTGGTGCTGCTGCACAAGGGGAAGGGCGGCGGCCTGTCCGACATGTTCGGCGGCGGCGCGATGTCCACCGGCGGCGGCTCGGCGGTCGCCGAGCGCAACCTGGACCGCATCACCATCGTGGTCGCGGTCGCCTGGTTCGCATGCATCGTGGTGCTCGGCCTGGTGCTCAAGTACAAGAGCTGACGTACGCCTGACGTCCCGTCGCCCCGCGGCCTATCCTGGAGCGGTCCGGGGCGGAGGCGGTGTCGGCGCATCCTTAACTCCTGCTTACACTAGGACGACTTCGCCACCGACGCGCACCGCGGCGGGTCGGCGCACCAGCACGCAGGGAGTCAGACCGTGGCAAGTGGCAACGCCATTCGTGGAAGCAGGGTCGGAGCGGGCCCGATGGGCGAGGCGGAGCGCGGCGAGTCCGCCCCCCGCAACCGGATCTCCTTCTGGTGCGCCAACAAGCACGAGACGCGCCCGAGCTTCGCCGCCGAGGCCGTCATCCCGGACACCTGGGACTGCCCGCGCTGCGGCTTCCCGGCCGGCCAGGACGAGCACAACCCGCCGGCCCCCTCGCGCAACGAGCCGTACAAGACCCACCTCGCGTACGTCCGCGAGCGGCGCACCGATGCCGACGGCGAGGCGATCCTCGCCGAGGCCCTCGCCAAGCTGCGCGGCGAGATCTGAGGTCCACGCTCCCCGGAACGCACGAAGGGGGCCCCCCCTGAACATCCGGGGGGCCCCGGCCCCCTTTGGGGGCCCGGGGGCCGGCGCCGCGCGGGCGCGGCCGGGGGGGGCGCTGGGGGGGGGGGGGGGGGGGGCCGGCCCGGGGCCCCG
>NZ_JBSGXP010000069.1:32324-40859 GCF_053610105.1 Kitasatospora sp. NPDC054939
GCGGCGGCAGCGTCAGTTTTTTATACTACACTGGATCTGTGGCCCACGCCCCCCGCACCGCCCGACGGGCCCCACCGTTCACGACCGGTGGCGCCCTTCCCGCTTTCCGGGCCCGGGGGCCCGCTCCGTCAGGCCGAGGCCGGCGGGTACAGCTGGGGCGGCAGCTGGGCGGCCGCGGCACGGTCCAGCAGCCACAGGGTGCGACCGCGCCCGTACGCCCCGGAGGCGGGCGCCTGGAGCTCGCCGGGGCCGGACAGCGCCAGCGTTACCGCGCCCGCCTTGTCCGCGCCGGCCGCCAGCAGCCAGACCTCGCGGGCCGCCCGGATCGCCGGGAGGGTCAGCGAGACCCGGGTCGGCGGGGGCTTGGGCGCCCCGCGCACCCCGACCACCGTCCGCTCCGACTCCCGCACGCCCGGGTGCTCGGGGAAGAGCGAGGCGACGTGGGTGTCCGGGCCGACGCCGAGCAGCAGCACGTCGAAGGCCGGCACGCCGAGCCGGTCGCCCGGCCCGGCGGCCGCGGCCAGCTCCTCGGCGCAGCGCGCCGCGGCGGCCTCCACGTCCGAGCCGTCCGGACCGTCCGAAGCGGGCATCTCGTGCACCCGCTCCGGGTCGAGCGGGACGGCGTCCAGCAGCTCGGCCCTGGCCTGGACGGCGTTGCGCTCCGGGTCGCCGGAGGGCAGGAAGCGCTCGTCGCCCCACCAGAGGTCCAGCCGGGCCCAGTCCACCGCGTCCCGGGCCGGGGAGGCGGCGATGGCGGCCAGCAGCGCGTTGCCGTTGCGGCCGCCCGTCAGCACCACCGAGGCGGTGCCGCGGGCGGCCTGGGCGTCCACGATCCGGGTGATCAGCCGGGCCGCGGCGGCCTGGGCCATCAGCTCCTTGTCGCGGTGGACGACCAGCTGCGGGGTGGCCGCCGTCACGACTGCGCCTTCCGGGTGGTGCGGCCGGGGGCGGCCGTCCTCCCGGCAGCGGACCTCCCGGCAGCGGCCTTCCCGCCGGTCGCCTTCTTGGCAGCGGTCTTCTTGGCGGCGGCCTTCCCGGTCGCGGCCTTCCCGGCGGCCGGGACCTTCGCCGTCACCCGGGCCGGGGCGGCGACCGCGGCCTCGACCACGGTCGGCGCGGCGGCGCCGGCCTCCTCGGCGGCGTCCTCCTCCGCCGGGGCGGACGGGCCGGGGGCCGCGTCGCGCAGCCGGTCCACGGGCGTCTTCACGGCGGACGCGTAGATGTCGTCCGGGTCGAGCCGGCGCAGCTCCTCGGCGATCAGCTCGGCCGTCTCGCGGCGCTTGAGCGCCACCTGGCGGTCCGGGGCGTCCGGCATGGAGAGCGCGCCCATCAGGCCGTCCGGGCGGTCCAGGGTGATGTCCCCGTCCTTGGTGCGCAGCCGCACCGCGGTGATGCCCGGGCCGCCGGTGACGACCCGCTCGACCGGCACGTGGAGCCGGTTGTGCAGCCAGAGGCCGAGCAGCTCGACGCTGGGGTTGTACGACTCGCCCTCGACCACCGCGGAGGTGATCGTGGTGGGCCGCTGGTCCAGCGCCGCGGCCAGCATGGAGCGCCAGCCGGTGATCCGGGTCCAGGCCAGGTCGGTGTCGCCGGGGGTGTAGCTCTGCGCCCGCTGGGCGAGCTGGCCCACCGGGGACTCGGCGGTGACGGCGTCGGTGATCCGGCGCTGGGCGAGGGCGCCCAGCGGGTCCTGCGCCGGGTGCAGCGGCGCATTGTCCGGCCACCAGACCACGACCGGGGCGTCCGGCAGCAGCAGCGGCAGGACGACCGACTGGGCGTGCGCGGCGAGCTCGCCGTGCATGCGCAGGACGACCGTCTCGCCGGAGCCCGCGTCGCTGCCGACCAGGATCTCGGCGTCCAGCCGGGTCTCGGCGCGGGCCCGGGGCGAGCGCCCGGCGCGCTTGATGACCGCCAGGGTGCGCGAGGGGTGCTCGCGGGAGGCGTCGTTGGCCGCCTTGAGGGCGTCGTAGGCGCTGCCCTCGTCGGTGACGATGACCAGGGTGAGCACCATGCCGGCGGCGGTGGAGCCGCTCGCCCGGCGGGCCTCCATCAGGGCTGCGTTGATCTTGCTGGACGTGGTGTCCGTGAGGTCGATCTTCATGGCCGGCGCCAGCTCCTGCCGTCTCGTGCGAGCATCTCGTCCGCCTCGACCGGGCCCCAGGTGCCGGCCGGGTACTGGGCCGGCTTGCCGTGGGTGTCCCAGTACTTCTCGATCGGGTCGAGGATCTGCCAGGACAGCTCGACCTCCTGGTGGCGCGGGAAGAGGTTCGCGTCGCCGAGCAGCACGTCCAGGATCAGCCGCTCGTACGCCTCCGGGGAGGACTCGGTGAAGGACTCGCCGTACGCGAAGTCCATGGTGACGTCGCGGACCTCGAAGGAGGTGCCCGGCACCTTGGAGCCGAACCGCACGGTGACGCCCTCGTCCGGCTGGACCCGGATGACCAGGGCGTTCTGCCCCAGCTCCTCGGTCGCGTAGGAGTCGAACGGCAGGTACGGGGCGCGCTGGAAGACCACCGCGATCTCGGTGACCCGGCGGCCCAGGCGCTTGCCGGTGCGCAGGTAGAACGGGACGCCCGCCCAGCGGCGGTTGTTGATCTCCAGCTTGATGGCCGCGTAGGTGTCGGTCTTGGAGCCCGGGTTGATGCCGTCCTCGTCGAGGTAGCCGCCGACCTCCTCGCCGCCCTGCCAGCCCGCCGCGTACTGGGCGCGCACGGTGTGCGCGCCGAGGTCGGCCGGGAGCTTGACGGCGCTGAGCACCTTCAGCTTCTCGGCGACCAGCGCCTTGGGGTGGAAGGACGCCGGCTCCTCGATGGCCGTGAGCGCCATCAGCTGGAGCAGGTGGTTCTGGATGACGTCGCGGGCCGAGCCGATGCCGTCGTAGTAGCCCGCGCGACCGCCGATGCCGATGTCCTCGGCCATGGTGATCTGCACGTGGTCGACGTACGAGCGGTTCCAGATCGGCTCGAACATCTGGTTGGCGAAGCGCAGCGCCAGGATGTTCTGGACCGTCTCCTTGCCCAGGTAGTGGTCGATCCGGAAGACCTCGTCCCGGGGGAAGACCTCGTGGACGATCCGGTTGAGCTCCTGGGCGCTCTCCAGGTCGTGGCCGAAGGGCTTCTCGATGACGGCGCGCCGCCAGGAGCCCTGCGGCGGGTCGGCCAGGCCGTGCTTCTTGAGCTGCTGGACGACGGTGGGGAAGTACTTCGGGGGGACGGACAGGTAGAAGGCGAAGTTGCCCCCGGTGCCCTGGGCCTTGTCCAGCTCCTCGATGGTCGCCCGGAGCTTGTCGAAGGCGTCGTCGTCGTCGAAGGTGCCCTGGATGAAGCGCATGCCCTTGGCGAGCTGCTGCCACACCTCCTCGCGGAAGGGGGTGCGGGCGTGCTGCTTGACGGCGTCGTGGACCTCGGCCGCGAAGTCCTCGTCCTCCCACTCGCGGCGAGCGAAGCCGACGAGCGAGAAGCCCGGGGGCAGCAGGCCGCGGTTGGCCAGGTCGTAGATGGCCGGCATCAGCTTCTTGCGCGAGAGGTCGCCGGTGACCCCGAAGATGACCAGGCCCGACGGCCCCGCGATGCGCGGGAGCCGTCGGTCGGCGGGGTCACGGAGCGGGTTGGCCGGGGCCGACGGGGGTTCTCCCGCGTCCGACTCGGCCGTCAACTCCGGGAAATCTGTGCTCACGTGATGGGCTCCGCGTGTGTGGACCGACGGTACGAAGTGGTCACTTCTGGTCGGCGAAGGAGGCGAGCGATGAGGTGACGGTGTCGAGCAGCTCGTTCCAGGACTGCTCGAACTTCTCGACGCCTTCGTCCTCCAGGACCTGGACCACGTCGTCGTAGTCCACCCCGGCGGCGGCGATTGCGGCCATGACGGCCTGGGCGTCGGCGTAGTTGGGGACGATCGTGGCGCCGGTGACCACACCGTGGTCGGCGGTGGCGTCCAGGGTGGCCTCGGGCATCGTGTTGACGGTGCCCGGGGCGACCAGCTCGGTGACGTACAGGGTGTCCGACAGGGCCGGGTCCTTGACGCCGGTGGAGGCCCAGAGCGGGCGCTGCGGCTTGGCGCCGGCCGCCTCCAGGGCCTTCCAGCGGGCGCTGCCCGCGGACTTGCCGTCGACCGTGCCGAAGACCTCCTCGTACGCCTGGTAGGCGAGGCGGGCGTTGGCGAGGGCGGCCTTGGAGCGCAGCTGCTTGGCGTCGCCGCCGACCTTGTCGAGGCGCTTGTCGATCTCGGTGTCGACGCGCGACACGAAGAAGGAGGCGACCGACTCGATCTGGGAGAGGTCCAGGCCCTTGGCCTTGGCGGACTCCAGGCCGGTCAGGTAGGCGTCGATGACGGCCTTGTAGCGCTCCAGCGAGAAGATCAGCGTGACGTTGACGCTGATGCCCTTGCCGATGACCTCGGCGATGGCGGGCAGGCCGGCCTTGGTGGCGGGGATCTTGATGAACACGTTCGGGCGGTCGACCAGCCACCACAGCTGCTTGGCCTCGGCCACGGTGGCGGCGGTCTCGTGCGCCAGGCGCGGGTCGACCTCGATGGAGACCCGGCCGTCGCGGCCGTTGGACGCGTCGTAGACCGGGCGCAGCACGTCGGCGGCGTCGCGCACGTCCGAGGTGGTGATCATGCGGACGGCCTCGTCCGTGGTGACCTTGCGGACGGCGAGGTCGCGCAGCTGGCCGTCGTAGGAGGAGTCGCCGCCGCCGATGGCCTTCTGGAAGATGGTCGGGTTGGTGGTGACACCCACCACGTGCTTGTTCTGCACCAGCTCGGCGAGGTTGCCGGTGTTCAGCCGCTTGCGGCTGAGGTCGTCCAGCCAGATCGCCACGCCTTCGTCGCTGAGGCGCTTCAGTGCGTCAGTCATGGTGCTTCAGTCCTTCTTGTTCATCGGTGTGGGGTCGGCGGGCGGGCCGGGGCGCCCCGGGTGGGGGGGGGGGCCCCCGCCCCCGCGGGGGTATCGGGTGTGCCCATAGGGCGAGCGCCCGGGGGTGTGGGGCACCCCCACCACCCCCGCCCCCGGCAGGCCGAACTCCTCGAAGAGCACCTTGTAGTCGGCGGAGGCGCCGAAGTGCTCCAGCGAGACGATCCGGCCGTGGTCGCCGACCAGCTCGCGCCAGCCCTGGGCGATGCCGGCCTCGACCGAGACGCGGGCCTTGACGGTCGGCGGTAGGACGCTGTCGCGGTACGCCTGGTCCTGCTCCTGGAACCACTCGAAGGACGGGAGCGAGACGACCCGGGTCGCGATGCCCTCGGCCTCCAGCACCTCGCGGGCCCTGACGGCCAGCTGGACCTCGGAGCCGGTGCCGATCAGGATCACCTGCGGGATGCCCTCCGACGCCTCGGCGAGCACGTAGCCGCCCTTGGCGGTGAGCTCGGCGGAGGCGAACACCTCGCGGTCGAAGGTCGGGACGTTCTGGCGGGTGAGCGCCAGGCCGACCGGGCCCGGGTGGGTGGTCTGCCGCTCGATCACGGTGCGCCAGGCGACGGCGGTCTCGTTGGCGTCGGCCGGGCGGACCATGGTCAGCCCGGGGATGGCGCGCAGCGAGGCCAGGTGCTCGACCGGCTGGTGGGTCGGGCCGTCCTCGCCGAGGCCGATCGAGTCGTGCGTCCAGACGTAGGTGACCGGCAGCTTCATCAGCGCGGCCAGGCGGACGGCCGGGCGCATGTAGTCGGCGAAGACCAGGAAGGTGCCGCCGAAGACGCGGGTGCGGCCGTGCAGCGCGATGCCGTTCATGGTGGAGCCCATGGCGTGCTCGCGGATCCCGAAGTGGATCGTCCGGCCGTAGGGGCTCGCGGACTTGAGCGGGTTGTCCGTGGGGAGGAAGGAGCTGTCCTCCTCGATGGTGGTGAGGTTGGACTCCGCGAGGTCGGCCGAGCCGCCCCACAGCTCCGGGATCACCGAGCCGATCGCCTTGAGGGTCTCGCCGGACGCCTTGCGGGTGGCGACCTCCTTGCCCGGCTCGAAGACCGGGACGGCCTTCTTCCAGCCCTCGGGCAGCTCGCCGGCCACGATGCGGTCGAACTCGGCGGCGCGGTGCGGCTGGGCCTCGCGCCAGGCGGCGAAGGACTGCTCCCACTCGGTGCGGGCGGCCTTGCCGCGCTTGATCACCAGGCGGGCGTGCTCGATGACCTTGTCGCTGACCTCGAAGGTCTTCTCCGGGTCGAAGCCCAGGACCTTCTTGGTGGCGGCGATCTCGGCGGCGCCGAGCGCGGAGCCGTGCGCCTTGGCGGTGTTCTGCGCGTCCGGGGCCGGCCAGGCGATGATCGTGCGCATAGCGATCATCGACGGGCGGGCGGTCTCGGCGCGGGCGGCCTCCAGGGCCTCGGCCAGGGCGGCCACGTCGATGTCGCCGTTGGACTTCGGGGCGACCCGCTGGACGTGCCAGCCGTACGCCTCGTACCGCTTGAGGACGTCCTCGGAGAAGGCGGTCTCGGTGTCGCCCTCGATGGAGATGTGGTTGTCGTCGTACAGGGCGACCAGGTTGCCGAGCTTCTGGTGGCCGGCGAGCGAGGACGCCTCGGCGGAGATGCCCTCCTCCAGGTCGCCGTCGGAGACGATGGCCCAGATGGTGTGGTCGAACGGCGAGCTGCCGGCCGGGGCCTCCGGGTCGAAGAGGCCGCGCTCGTAGCGGGCGGCCATCGCCATGCCGACCGCGTTGGCGATGCCCTGGCCGAGCGGTCCCGTGGTGGTCTCGACACCGGCGGTGTGGCCGAACTCCGGGTGGCCCGGGGTGCGGCTGCCGGCGACGCGGAAGGCCTTGAGGTCGTCCAGCTCCAGGCCGTAGCCGGAGAGGTAGAGCTGGGTGTAGAGGGTCAGGCTGGTGTGCCCGGGGGACAGCACGAACCGGTCCCGGCCCGCCCACTCGGGGTCGGTCGGGTCGTGCCGCAGGAAGCGCTGGAAGATCAGGTACGCCGCCGGGGCCAGCGACATGGCCGTCCCGGGGTGTCCGTTGCCGACCTTCTGGACCGCGTCCATCGCCAGGACGCGGGCGGTGTCGACCGTACGTTCGTCCAGCTCGGACCACTCGAATGCATTCGTCGGCGTCGTGCTCACCCTGTCTCAGGGCTCCTTCCGTTGTGAAGAGTGACCCCGTGAATTGGGGACCGGGTCGGCCACGTCGCTGTGGCCCGACGCTTGGGTGGTGCCGGTCACGGAGGGTAGATCCCGCTTCTGGAACGGGAGCCTACCGCCCGGGCCGGGGCTCACCCTCCGTGCTTGCACAACCCGTCTCCTCCGAGCCTGATTCCCCCTGTTTGATCCCACGAGGGGATCGCTGGGAATTTTGTCCCAGCCTCTCCCGCTCCGAACGGGTTTGCGCGTCCGGTGGTCGAGACGGGGGACCGGTGTCCTGCGAGGTCGGGTTCGTGGGTTCACCCAGGGGTGTGCGATCCGCCCCGCCGGGGGACCCCGGAGCCGGTGGGGAGATATGGAGCGTCTATGGTGTCGTGGTACGCGCAGAGCGGACGATTCGGGAACTCCGTTCCCGTGGACGCCTGCGAAGCTTCATCTTCAGTTGGGGTGTTAGTGACCGCCGTCGAATCCCGTCCCGCCGGGGTCACCGGGGCGACGCCTGCGCACCGGCCGTTCGGGGCCCGTGTCGGTGCATTCGTCGCACTGACCAAGCCTCGGATCATCGAGCTGCTGCTGATCACCACCGTTCCGGTGATGTTCCTGGCGCAGCGCGGCGTGCCGGACCCGCTGCTGGTGCTCCAGGTGGTCGTCGGCGGCTACCTCTCGGCGGGCGGCGCCAACGCCCTCAACATGTACATCGACCGGGACATCGACGCGGTGATGTCGCGCACCGAGCGGCGCCCGATCGTCACCGGCATGGTCTCGCCGCGCGAGGCGCTGGTCTTCGGCATCGCCCTCGGGGTGCTGTCGACGCTCTGGCTGGGCTACCTGGTCAACTGGCTGTCCTCGGCGCTGGCCCTCGGGGCACTCCTCTTCTACGTCTTCGTGTACACCCTCGGGCTGAAGCGCCGGACCGCCCAGAACATCGTCTGGGGCGGCATCGCCGGCTGCATGCCGGTCTTCGTCGGCTGGGCCGCGGTGACGAACGCGCTGTCCTGGTCGGCGCTGGTGCTCTTCCTCGTCATCTTCTTCTGGACGCCGCCGCACTACTGGCCGCTGTCGATGAAGGTGCGCGACGACTACGCCCGGGCCGGGGTGCCGATGCTCCCGGTGATCAAGGGCAACCTGGCGGTGGCCCGGCAGATCGTCGCCTACTCGTGGGTGATGGTCGGCGTCTCGCTGCTGCTCTGGCCGCTGGCCGAGACCAGCTGGCTGTACCCGGTCTCCGCGGTGCTGCTCGGCGCGGCCTGGCTGAAGGAGGCGCACGGGCTGCACGCCCGGGCCAAGGCCGGGGTCGTCGGCGCGAAGCTGAAGGAGATGCGGCTGTTCCACTGGTCGATCACCTACCTGACGCTGCTGTTCGTGGTGATCGCGGTGGACCCCTTCGTCAAGTAGTCCGCAGCGAAGCGGTCCGCAGCGCGCGAGGTGTACGGCGGGGCCCCGGGCGAAGCGACCGGGGGCCCCCCGGTGGG
>NZ_JBSGXP010000070.1:0-40798 GCF_053610105.1 Kitasatospora sp. NPDC054939
TGGGGGATCTTGTTTTGTTTCAACTCTTGGGTGGCCTCCGCCCCCCGAGTGGCGGCCCCCCGCCGCGGCGGGGCGGCCGGCCCCGGGGGGGGGCGTGCCGGGCGGCGCTGCACCGCCTGCCGCGGGCAGGCGGTCCGTACGGCGGTGGCCCGTCCGCGAGGCGGCGGGCCGCCGCAGACCGCGAGGAGTGAGAGATGGGCGCTGGGACCCCCGGTTCGTCCCGACTGCTGCGCGCGGGCCTCGGCGCCGCCGCGGCCGGCCTGCTGGTCCTCTACAACTCGGTGGACGGCACGTCCTCCCCTGTCGACGGCCCGGCCGCGCCCCCGGCGGCCACCGCGTCCGCCGCCCCCGGCGGCACGCCGCAGGCCGCTCCCGGCGCGGCGGTCGGAAAGCCCGGAAAGGCGCCCGCCGCACCGGTGCTCAAGCGTTCGAAGCCGACCCGGCTGCGGATCCCGCAGATCGCCGTCGACGCGCCCTTCACCGAACTGACGCTGGACGCCGCCGGGGCGCTCCAGGCGCCGCCGCCGGACGACAAGAACCTGGTCGGCTGGTACCGCGACGGCGCCTCCCCCGGCGAGCGCGGCGCGGCCGTCCTGGCCGGGCACGTGGACACCCTGAAGGGCCCGGCGGTGTTCCTGCTGCTGAGCCTGCTGGTGCCGGGCAACAAGGTCGAGGTGGCCCGGGCGGACGGCACGGTCGCGGTGTTCTCGGTGGACTCCGTGCAGACCTTCCGCAAGGACGCCTTCCCGGACCAGCAGGTGTACGGGGCGACGCCGGACTCCCAGCTGCGGCTGATCACCTGCGGCGGGGCGTACGACAAGAAGAAGAAGGACTACCTGGACAACGTCGTGGTCTTCGCGCACCTGGAGTCCTCCCGCAAGGGCTGAGCGCCGGGCCCGCAGCGGCCGCCGCACGACGAAGGACCGCCGGCACCCCTCGGGGGCCGGCGGTCCTTCGTCGTCCTGGGCCGGGGTCAGCCGCGCACGGTGCTCTCGAAGGCGTGCAGGTACGGGTTGACCGGGCGCACCTCGGACACGTCGAGGCCGGCCGCGGTCATCAGCCGGACCATGCTCTCCGTGGAGTGCTTGGCGCCGCCGACGTTGAGCAGCAGCATCAGGTCCATCGCGGTGGTGAAGCGCATCGACGGGCTGTCGTCGACGAGGTTCTCCACGACCACGACGCGGGCACCGGGGCGGGCGACCCGGACCACGTTCGCCAGGGTGCGGCGGGTGGACTCGTCGTCCCACTCCAGGATGTTCTTGATGATGTAGAGGTCGGCCTGGACCGGGATGTCCACCCGGCAGTCACCCGGCACCAGGCGGGCGCGCGCGGCGAACGCACCGCCCTCGCGCAGCCGGGGGTCGGCGCCGGCGACGACCTTCGGCAGGTCGAGCAGGGTGCCGTGCAGGTTCGGGTGCTTCTCCAGCAGGCTGGCCAGGACGTGGCCCTGGCCGCCGCCGATGTCCACGACGCTCTGCACGCCGGCGAGGTCGAGGTAGCCGGCGAAGTCGGCGGCGGACTGGCGGCTGGAGGTGGTCATGGCCCGGTCGAAGACCTTCGCCGAGTCGCCGCCCTCGCTGTGCAGGTAGTCGAAGAACTCCTTGCCGAACAGCTCGGGGAAGACGTTGCGCCCGGAGCGGACCGCCTCGTCGAGCTTCGGCCACGCCTCCCACGTCCACGGCTCGGTGCACCAGAGGGAGATGTACCGCAGCGAGTTGGGGGCGTCCTCGCGCAGCAGGCGGGACATCTCGGTGTGCTCGAAGCGGTCGTCGCCGACCTCGTTGAAGATGCCGTAGCAGGTCAGCGCGCGCAGCAGGCGGCGCAGCGGCTTGGGCTCGGTGCCGAGGGCGGCGGCGAGGTCGGTGACGCTCGTGGGGGTCTCGTCGAGCGCGTCGGCGACGCCGAGCCGGGCGGCGGCGCGCACGGCGGCGGCGCAGGCGGCGCCGAAGACGAGTTCCCGCAGGCGCATGGCGGCCTGCGGGGTGGTGGCGGGTGCTGTGGTCATGGGCCGTCCTTCTGGGGAGTGTGGATCCGGGCGGGGGCGCGGAGCCGGGGGTCGGGCGGGGCAGGGGGGCGGAATGACGGGTGCGGGCGGCGGGTGCGGCGCGGGGGCGCGGTGGTCAGCAGCGGCCGGCCGGCTCGGAGACCGCGCAGTGGTTGCGGCTGAAGGCGTTGTCGGTGCCGGTGTCGCGGTCGGCGAGGTCGGCCGGGCCGTTGCCGAGCACGAGGTTGCCGGTGACGGTGTTTCCGGCGTTGGGGACGCCGACGACGCTGCGGAAGAGCACGATGCCGCCGGACATCGGTGAGGTGCCGACGTTGTCGCGGACCTCGTTGCCGGTCACCGTGGTGGCCTCGGCGCCGGTGAGGAGGATGCCGGTGCCCTGGATGAAGGCGAGCCGCGGGTTGGGCGGGCAGTACTTGTTGTTGGCGACGACGCGGTTGCGGCTGACGGTGAGCGCGCCGGCCCGGGGGACGCCCTCGTCGCCGACGACGAAGACGCCGCCGCAGTTGCCGCTGATGGCGTTCCGCTCGACGGTGAGGGTCCGGGCGCGGCGGACGGTGACGCCGATCCGGTTGTCGGTCAGCCGGTTGTCGCGGACGACGGTGCCCTCGGTGTCGAGCGCGCCGCCCTCGCTGTCGACGCTGTTGGCGAGGAAGACGCCGGACTGGCCGTTGCGGGTGGCGACGTTGCCGCTGATCACCGCGCGGGTGGACCGCTCCTGGCTGATGCCCTGGTGGCCGTTGTCGCGGGCGTGGACGGCGCGGATCACCATGCCGGTGGTGCTGTTGGCGTTGAGGCCGTTCTTGGGGAACCCGGCGACGGTGAGCGCCTCGACCCGGACGCCGGCGAGGCGGTCGGCCTCGGTCCCGGCGACGCAGAGGCCGTGGCCGGCGGTGGCGCAGGCGCCGGTGTCGTCGGCCTGCGGGGCGATGACGCTGTCCGGGCCGGAGCCGCGGAGGGTGAGGCCGGGGGTGGTGATGCGGACGCTCCCGCGGTAGGTGCCGGGGAGCAGTTGGACGGTGTCGCCCGGCCGGGCCTGGTCCATCACCTGCTGGATCGATTCTCCGGGGAGGACGACGTGCACGGTGCCCGCGGCATGGGCCGCGGGGGTGGCACCGAGGGTGGCCAGGGCGGTGGTCGTGGCGGCGGCGGTGGCCGCGGCGAGGTGGTGGACCCGACGCGTGGGCATGTGTGGTGACCTGCTTTCTCGCCGCGCTCGCGGGGACGCCGGCGCGGTGACACGGAGTGCGCATGGGTGGACGGCCGGTGTGGGGCCGGCCGAATCGACGCTATGGGCGCCACCCGGGGCCCGCCACCAGGGCTGGGCTGCGGGGCTGACGGTGCGTCGGCCGGTGGAGGTACCCGGGCCGCCGATCGGGTTGCGGCCCGCCGACGGGGCGCGGCGGACGCCGTGGCATGCTCGGGGGCATGAACGCCCCGCCCTCCCCGTCCGCCGTCCGCAACCCGATCGGCGCCCATGTGCCGGTGGCCGCCCGGGGGCTGGCCGGGACGGGGCTGGCGTACGCGCGGCGGGTCGGTGCCGAGGCGGTGCAGGTGTTCGTGGCCAACCCGCGCGGCTGGGCCACTCCCCCGGGCAACCCGGTGCAGGACGAGCTGTTCCGCACCGCCTGCGCCGAGCAGGGGATCCCGGCGTACGTGCACGCGCCGTACCTGATCAACTTCGGTTCGGACAACGCGGCGACCCGGGAGCACTCGACGGCCTCGCTGCGGCACTCGCTGCTGCGCGGGCACGCGATCGGCGCGCTGGGCGTGGTACTGCACACCGGTTCGGCGGTGGGCGCGGCGGCGGACGGCGGTTCGCGGCGGGCCGAGGCGCTGGCGCAGGTGCGCGAGGACGTCCGTCCGCTGCTGGACGAGTTGGACGCGGCGGACGGGCGGGGCGGCCCGGTGCCCTGGCTGCTGCTGGAGCCGACGGCCGGGCAGGGCCGTTCGCTCTGCTCGCGGATGGAGGACCTCGCCGAGTACCTGGAGGCGCTGGGCGGCCACCCGCGGGTCGGGGTCTGCCTGGACACCTGCCACGCCTTCGCTGCCGGGCACGACCTGGCGGCGCCGGGCGGTGTGCGGGAGGCCCTGGACGCGCTGGTCGCGGCGGCCGGCCCGGACCGGCTGCGGCTGATCCACGCCAACGACTCCGAGGACGCGGTGGGCGCCCGCAAGGACCGGCACGCCAACATCGGTGCCGGCCGGATCGGCGCGGAGCCGTTCCGCGAGCTGTTCGAGCACCCGGCGACGGCCAGCGTGCCGTTGATCGTCGAGACGCCGGACCGCAAGCACGGCGGTGACGGCGCCGGCCACGCTATGGACATCGGCGTGCTGAAGGGGCTGCGCGAGCGGGCAACCGTTCCGGCCGTTCCGGCCGCGGCGACTGCGGCGACTGCGGCGACTGCGGCGACTGCGGCGACTGCGGCGACCGTACCGGTGTAGGAGCGGCTCGGGCTGCCGGGGTCGGGGGGTGGTGGGAGGCTGGGAGAGGATTGCCCAGACCCCCCGGGGGTGCGCGATGAGTCCGACCCGGAGGCTGGCCGCGCTGCCGTGCGGCCGGCGCAGCAAGTGGCTGGTGCTGGCCCTGTGGCTGGTGCTGCTGGTGGTGGCGGGGCCGCTGGCCGGCAAGCTCGCCGGCGCGGAGGACAACCAGGCGTCCAGCTGGCTGCCCGGCAGTGCCGAGTCCACGATCGTGCTGCAGGAGCAGCGGGCCTTCCAGCCGGTGGAGACGCTGCAGGCGGTCGTGGTGTACGAGCGGACGGGCGGCATCACGGCGGCCGACCGGGTGGAGGCGGCGCGCGACGCCGCCGCGTTCCTGAGTGCGCCGCATGTGGTGGGCCCGGTGAGCGGTCCGGTGGTGTCCACGGACGGCGAGGCGATGCAGACGGTGGTGCCGGTCGACATCGGCACCGGCGGCTGGGAGGACCTGCAGCCGGCGGTGGACAGCCTGCGGGCGACCGCCGCCGACCAGGACCTCGGGATGACCACGCACGTCACCGGCCCGGCCGGGGTCGGCGCCGACCAGGCGGAGGCGTTCGCCGGGATCGACGACACACTGCTCTTCGCGACCGTCGCCGTGGTGATCGTCCTGCTGCTGCTCACCTACCGCAGCCCGGTGCTGTGGCTGCTGCCGCTGCTGGCGGCGGGGGTGTCGCTGGTGGTCTCGCAGGCGGTGATCTACCTGCTGGCGGAGCATGCGGGGCTGACGGTGAACGCGCAGAGCGCGGGCATCCTGATCGTCCTCGTCCTGGGTGCGGGGACGGACTACGCGCTGCTGCTGACCGCCCGTTACCGGGAGGAGCTGCGCCGCCACCGGGACCGGCACGAGGCGATGGCGTTCGCGGTGCACCGGGCGGGCCCGGCGATCCTGGCGAGTTCGGCGACGGTGGTCGCCTCGATGCTGTGCCTGCTGGTCGCCGAGATGAACTCGACCCGGGGCCTGGGCCCGGTCTGCGCGATCGGGGTGCTGGTGGCGCTGGCCGCGATGCTGACCCTGTTGCCGGCGCTGCTGGTGATCGTCGGCCGGTGGGTGTTCTGGCCGGTGAAACCGGTGTACGGCTCGCCGGAGCCGACCACGAGCGGCCGGTGGGCGCACGTCGGGGCGTGGATCGGGCGCAAGCCGCGCAAGGTGTGGACGGGTACGGTGCTGGTGCTGGCGGTCTGCTGTCTTGGGCTGGTGTCGCTGAACGCGACGGGTCTGAGCACGGCCGGGTCGTTCACCGGCAAGCCGGACTCGGTGGCGGGCCAGCAGGTGCTGGCGGCGCACTTCCCGGCCGGTACGGGCGCACCGCTGACGGTGATCAGCAATGCGGGCGAGGCGGGTGAGGTCCGGGCGGTGACGGCGGCGACGGCGGGGGTGGCGGGGACCTCGGAGCCCGAGGTGCGCGAGGGCGAGGCACTGTTCCGGGCGACGCTGGCCGATCCGCCGGACAGCCGGGCGGCCGAGGACACGGTGGACCGGCTGCGGGAGGCCGTGCACGCGGTGCCGGGGGCGGACGCCAAGGTGGGCGGCAGTACGGCGGTGGCGCTGGACGCCGGGCGGGCGGCGACGGAGGACAACCGGACGATCATCCCGCTGGTGCTGGGGGTGGTGGTGCTGATCCTGGCGGCGCTGCTGCGGGCGGTGACGGCGCCGCTGGTGCTGATCGGCACGGTGGTGCTGTCGTACGCGGCGGCGCTGGGGATCAGTGTGTTCGTCTTCGAGCACTTCTTCCACTTCGAGGGCCAGGACCACGCGTTCCCGCTGTTCGTGTTCGTGTTCCTGGTGGCGCTCGGGATCGACTACAACATCTTCCTGATGACCCGGGTACGGGAGGAGTCGGCGCACCACGGCACCCGGCAGGGGGCGGTGGCGGGGCTGGCCGCGACCGGCGGGGTGATCACGTCGGCGGGGCTGATCCTGGCGAGCACCTTCGCGGTGCTGGCGACGCTGCCGGTGGTGTCGTTCACCGAGATCGGGTTCGCAGTGGCGCTGGGGGTGCTGCTGGATGCGCTGGTGGTGCGGTCGGTGCTGGTCACGGCGGTGACCATGGATCTGGGGCGGCGGATGTGGTGGCCGAGCGAGTTGTCCAGGCAAGTCGGTCCGGAGGACGAGGAGTTGGTCAGACAGCTTTAAGTTACCAATGAGTTCATATGGTTATCGTCTGACGTCTTGTCCGATGTGGCCGGGACCACGTTGACTGCGATCATGTCAATTTCCACCGTGTCCCGCAGCCGCCGCCTCGCCGCCGTCTGCACCGCCGCTGCCGCCCTGCTCGCCCCCCTCGCCGCCGCGCCGAGCGCCGTCGCCGCCGGCTCCGCGGCCGAGCAGGGCAGCGCCGCGGCCTCCGTGCCCGCCCTCAAGGTGCTGAGCTACAACGTCTTCCTGTTCAGCAAGACCCTGTACCCGAACTGGGGCCAGGACCACCGCGCCAAGGCCATCACCTCGGCCGACTTCTTCCACGGCCAGGACGTCGTCGTCCTCCAGGAGATGTTCGACAACGCCACCTCCGACGAGCTGCTCTCCCGGGCCTCCGCCGAATACCCCCACCGCACGCCCGTCGTCGGCCGCTCCACCAGCGGCTGGGACGCCACCTCCGGCAGCTACAGCTCCGTCACCCCCGAGGACGGCGGGGTGACCGTGCTCAGCAAGTGGCCCATCCTGCGCAAGGAGCAGTACGTCTTCAAGGACGCCTGCGGCGCCGACTGGTGGTCCAACAAGGGCTTCGCCTACGCCGTGCTCGACGTCAACGGCCTGCGCACCCACGTGGTCGGCACCCACCTGCAGTCCACCGACAGCGGCTGCTCCGCCGGCCAGCCCGCCCAGGTCCGCGCGGCGCAGCTGAAGGCGATGAAGTCCTTCCTCGACGGCAAGAACATCCCGGCCTCCGAGCCCGTCCTGATCGCCGGCGACTTCAACGTCGACTCGCACAGCCCCGAGTACGCCGCGATGCTCGGCAACGGCGCCCTCGCCCCGGCCGACAGCCGCACCGGCTGGCCGTACTCCTTCGACACCGCGGACAACTCCATCGCGAAGGACCGCTACCCGAACGACCCGCGCGAGGACCTCGACTACGTCCTCTACCGCGCCGACCACGTCCGGCCCGCGAGCTACACCAACAATGTGGTCCGCTTCCACAGCTCGCCCTGGACGGTCAGCAGCTGGGGCACCAGCTACACCTACAACGACCTCTCGGACCACTACCCGGTCACCGGCGGCTGAGCCCCGCACCGGGCCTCCGGCTCGCGGACGGGTGCCCCGGACGGCGGTGACTCGAACGCCCCGCCCGGCATGCGCGGGGCGCACCGCCGCCCTACGTTGCCGGGTGAGGGGGCGAACCCATCCGAGAGGTGAACACTCCATGGCAGGCAAGTTCGAGCTCTACACCGACGAGAGCGGCATGCACCGGTTCCGGCTCAAGGCGAGCAACGGCTCGGTCGTGGTGACCGGGGACCCGCACGAGAGCCGGGACGACTGCATCAAGAGCATCGAGTCGATCCGGAAGCTCGCGCCGTACGCGGAACTCAAGGAGGCGCCGAGCCGGGCGTGATCCCGCCGCTGCCGGAGGGCCGCGGGTCGGCGGTGCAAATCGCCGACCCGCGTTCTTTTGTTCGAAAGATCCCTTTGGCCCGCCGCACCCCGGGACCGGACAGAACGACGGCATGCGTGTCGTCATCGTCACCGAATCCTTCCCACCCGAGGTCAACGGCGTCGCCCACAGCGTGCTGCGGACGGCCGAGCACCTGGTCCGCCGGGGCCACCACCCCCTGATCGTCACCCCCGCCCCCGCACGCGGCGCGCACTGCCCGCCGCAGACCTTCGGCGACGGCCCCTGCGGGGCCGAACTGCCGGTGGTCCGGGTGCCGTCCGTACCGCTGCCCGGCTACCCGCAGGTCCGGATCGCCCTCCCCAGCCGCCGGCTCGCCGCCGCGGTCGCCGGCCACCGGCCCGACCTGGTGCACCTGGCCAGCCCGTTCGTACTCGGCGCGCGCGGCATGCAGACCGCCGCCCGGCTCGGGGTACCGGCCGTCGCCGTCTACCAGACCGACCTGGCCGGCTACGCGCACGCCTACCGGGCCGGCCGCGGACTCGGCGAGGCCGCCGCCTGGCACCGCATCCGCGGTATCCACCGGGCCGCCGCCCGGACGCTCGCCCCCTCCACCCCCGCGGCCCAGGACCTCACCGCGCACGGCGTCCCCCGGGTCCAGCTGTGGCCGCGCGGCGTCGACTCCGCCCGCTTCCACCCCCGGCACCGCGACGAGGCGCTGCACCGGGCGCTCGCCCCCGGCGGCGAGGTGCTGGTCGGGTACGTCGGCCGGCTCGCCCCCGAGAAGCGGGTCGACCTGCTCGCCGGGGTCGCCGCCCTGCCCGGGGTCCGGGTGGTCGTGGTCGGCGACGGCCCGTCCGCCCCCGGACTGAGGGCCGCCATGCCCGGCGCGGTCTTCCTCGGCCGCCGCACCGGCGAGGAACTCGCCCGCTGCTTCGCCAGCCTGGACGTCTTCGTGCACACCGGGCCGCTGGAGACCTTCTGCCAGACCATCCAGGAGGCCATGGCCAGCGGCGTCCCGGTGATCGGGCCGGCCGCCGGCGGGCCGCTCGACCTGGTCGCCCACCACCGCACCGGCCTGCTCGTCCCGCCCCGGGACGGCGCCGCGGTCACCCGGGCGGTCGCCGAACTCGCCGCGGACCCGGAACGGCGCGCCGCGTACGGCCGGGCGGGCCGGGCGGAGGTGACCGCGCGCACCTGGGAGGCGGTCGGGGACCTGCTGCTGCGGCACTACGCGGAGGTGCTGGCGGAGCACGGCGGAAGCCCGGTCGCGGCGGCGGCGGGGGTGCCGGTGGCGGGGGTGCCCGGGGTTCCGGCGCGTACGCCGTCGGGGCTGTCGGGACCGTCGGGGCCGTCGGGGCCGTCGGGAAGTGCGGTACCGGAGGGTACGACCGGGCTCGCCCCGGAACCGGAGGCCCCGGCGGCGGCCGTGGCCCCGGCGGCCGTGTCCGAGGAGCAGCCGGTATGACGGGGCGCGGGCTGACGATCGTCCGGGTGGCGAACTTCGTGACCCCGGTCTCGGGCGGCCTGCGCACCGCGCTGCGCCACCTCGGGGCCGGCTACCGGGCCTCCGGCCACCGTCCGGTCCTGGTCGTGCCCGGCCCCCGGCACGCGGAGGCCGAGGAGGAGCAGGGCCTGGTCGTCACCCTGCCCGGACGGGTCCTGCCGGGCAGCGGCGGCTACCGGCTGCTCACCGACCGCCGGGCGGTGGCCCGGGAACTCGCCCGGCTGGCGCCCGACCGGCTGGAGGTCTCCGACCGCACCACCCTGCGCTGGACCGGTGGTTGGGCGCGCGCCCACGGCGTGCGGGCGGTCATGGTGTCGCACGAGAGCACCACCGGGCTGCTCCGCCTGCGGGGCGTGCCGGACACCGCCGCGCGGGCCCTCGCCGACCGGCTCAACACCCGGACGGCCCGGGCGTACGACGCGGTGGTCTGCACGACCGACTGGGCCGCCGCCGAGTTCACCCGGCTGGGCGTGCGGAACGTGGTGCGCGCCCCGCTCGGGGTGGACCTCGACACCCTGCGACCGCCGACGGCGGTGGCGCGGGAGCAGGAGCGGGCCCGGTACGCGGGGCCGTCCGAGGTGCTGCTGGTGCTGTGCTCGCGGCTGTCGGCGGAGAAGCGTCCGGGGCGGGCCCTGGAGGCGCTGGCCGACCTGCGCAGCGGCGGGCTGCCCGCCGTCCTCGCGGTGGCCGGCACCGGGCCGCTGCGCGAGCGGCTCGCCGCCGAGGCCGCGCGGCGCCGGCTGCCGGTGCACTTCCTCGGCCACCTTCCCGGCCGCACGTCGGTGGCGGCCCTGCTCGGCTGCGCGGACGCCGTGCTCGCACCCGGGCCGGTCGAGACCTTTGGACTGGCCACCATGGAGGCGCTCGCCTGCGGGACCCCGGTGGTGGTGAGCCGCTCGTCGGCGCTGCCCGGGCTGGTCGGGGCGGCGGGCGTGGCCGCCGCCGACTCGGGGGCGGGGTTCGCCGACGGGGTGCGCGACCTGCTGGCGCGTCCGGAGGCCGGGCGCCGGGCCGCGGCCCGGGCGCGGGCTGCGGCGTACGGGTGGCCGGCCGCCGTGGCGGGCTTCCTCACCGCCCACGGGCTCGTACCGGCCGGGCCCGGGATGGCCGGGAAGAAGGGGACGGTCGGGAAGAAGGGGACGGCCGGGCAGCAGGCGGCGGGGACGAAGGGGACGGCGGAGCCATGAGGCCGACGGTCACTGCGGATCCCGCGGGAGCCGCCCGGACGGGCGGGGCCGCCGACGGTGCCGCGGCCGGGGTCGGACCGCTGCGGTTCGTGGCGCTCGGGGACTCGCTGACCGAGGGCGTCGGCGACCCGGTGCCCGGCGGCTGGCGGGGATGGGCCGCCGTCCTGGCGGGATCGCTGGCGCCGGACCCGGCCCGCGTCGCCTTCACCAATCTGGCCCGCAGCGGGGCGCTCAGCACCGATCTGGCGGCGCAGCAGCTGCCCGCGGCGCTGGCCCTGCGGCCCCGGCTCGCGGCGGTGGTGGTCGGCGGCAACGACACCCTGCGGGCCGGGTTCGACATCCGGCGGACCACCCGGGAGCTCGACACCGTCCTGACCGCGCTGGCCGGGCACGGCAGCCTGCTGCTGACGGCCTGCCTGCCCGACCCGGGCGCCCTGCTGCGGCTGCCGCTCCCGCTGGCCCGGCCACTCGCCCGGCGGATGGCGGCCGTGAACACCGTGGTGCACGCGCTGTCGGAGCGCCACCGGACCGTGCACCTGCACCTCGCCGACCTGCCGTGGACGGCCGAGCGGCGGCTGCTCAGCGCGGACCGGCTGCACCCCAGCGCCGACGGCCACCACCTCATCGCCCGCGGCTTCCACCGGCTGCTCGCCGACCGCCCGGCGCCCGGCACGGCCGCGGGCGATCCGTCGGGCGGTCCGCCCGGCGCCCCGGCGGGCCCGGCGCGCGGACTCCCGACGGGACCGGCGCCGGGCGTTCCGGCGGGCCCGCCGAGAGGTCTGGCGCTGGGCCCCGAGCCGCGGCCCTCGGCGGTGGAGGCCCCGCCCGGCCGGGCCGCCGACCTGTGGTGGATGGCCACCCGCGGCACCCGCTGGGTGGCCGAACGCAGCACCGATCTGCTGCCCGGACTGCTGGCGCTGGCCGCCCTCGAGGGGCTCGAACGGCTGCGGGGAGCGACCGGGCGGCTCGACGAGCAGATGGCCCGGGCGGCCGCCGCGGCCCTCGCCGGGCTCGGCCGACCGGATCCTCCCACCCCGCGTGGAACCGAACGGGTGTGACGCCGAGTCATCAGAGGCGGACGTGTGCAGCGAGGGGAGAGCGGTTCGTTGACGACGACACCGTCGGAGGGGGCGGGCCGCCGACTGCTGGCGGCCGCCGGGGTGCTGTTCCCCGACGAGCGGGGCCGGGTGCTGGTGGTCCGGCTGCCGTACGACCGCGAGCACCCGGTGGCCGTACCGGGCGGCGGCTGGGAGCCCGGGGACCGCTCGCCGCGCCGGACGGCCGAGCGCGAGATCGCCGAGGAGCTCGGCTTCACGCCCCGGCTGGGGCCGCTGGCCTGCATCGACTGGTCGCTGGACCACTTCCGGCCGCCGATCGCCGCGCACCTGTACTGGGCCGAGCCGCTCACCGCCGCGCAGCTCGCCGCGCTCGCCCCGGACCCCGCGGAGGTGGGCGGCTGGGCCTGGCTGGACCCCGACCGGGCCGTGCACGCGCTGCCGCCCAAGCTGTCCCGGCGGGCCGTCTCCTGCCTGCGGCTGCCCCGTTCGGCGGGCCCGCTGGAGCTGGAGGACAGCCTGCCGGTCGGGCACACCCGGGAGCTGCTGGAGCCGTGGCCGGTGCCCGCGTACACCCGGCTGGCCGGGGTCGAGCTGCACGGCGCCCCGACCGGCCCGCCGCAGCCGCGGTCGGCACGGCCCCCGCAGGACCGCGACGCCTACCTCGCCGGGCTCCCCCGGATCCGGGCCAAGGCGCGGGCGGTGTTCACCGATGCGTCCGGCCGGGTGTTGCTGGTGCGGCTGACCCCGCGGCCGGGCGATCCGGGCGGGGCGTACTGGACCCTGCCCGGCGGCAGCATCGAGGCGGACCGGGAGCTGCCGCGGGCGGCGATCCGGCGGGAGGTGCGCGAGGAGCTGGGCTGGGACCACCGGCCGGGCCGGCTGCTGGCACTGGACTGGCAGCCCGGGTCCGCGGCACTCGGCGACGCCGCCGGCACGGCGGACCCCACCCGGTTCGACCTGCCGCTGCTGCTGTACCTGTTCGACGGCGGGACGGTGGACGCGCAGCGGCTCGCCTCGATCCGGCTGGCCGAGGGCGAGCTGGTCGAGTGGCGGATGTGCGCGCCGGAGGAGGCCCGGGCCCTGCTGTCCGGCGCCGGCTGGGCGCGGACCGAGGCCGCGCTCGCCCACCGCGGCCGGGCGGGCGGACCGCTGGAGCTGGTGCTCGGGCGGCCGGCCGACCAGGAGGACTGACGGGCGGTCCGGCGGCGGATCCGGCGGGGCGGTGGGTCTCGCGGAGCGGTGGGTCCGGCCCGGTCCGAGGACGGACAGGCGGCGGGCCGGGTCGGGTCGGGTCGGACGGCGGATGGTCCCGCGGGCGGCGGGTCCTGGTCCACACTGGGCCCATGCAGCGCTCGATCACGGACGTGCTGGCCGGCCACCGAGTGGTGGCGGTCGGCGGCGGCGTCCATCTCGACATCACGCTCGCCACGCCCGGCGGGCCGGTCACCGTGCGGGTGGGGCACGAGTTCCGGTTCGCCGCGCCCTCGGAGGTGGAGCACTTCTACCCGGCCCTGTCCTTCGCCCCGACCGCCCCGCTGCTCGACCTGGTGGGCCGCACCGTCGAAACGGCCCGGGTGACCATGGCGGGCGGGCTGGAGCTGGCCTTCACCGGCGGCGGCCGGCTGTCCGTGCCCCCGCACGCGCAGCTCGGCCCGTGGAGCGTGCTCACCCCCCGGGGCACGCTCTGCACCGCGCTGCCCGGCGGCGACACCGCCTGGGAGGACGGCGGGCCCGGCTGACCGGACTCCGCCACGGGCCCGGCCCGGAGCGCCGGGCCCGCCCGGGGATCACTCCTCGGCGGCGGACGGGTCCATCCAGAAGACCTCCCACAGGTGGCCGTCCAGGTCCTCGAAGCCGCGGCCGTACATGAACCCCTCGTCCATCGGCTCCCTGCCCTTGGCACCGGCGGCGACCGCCTTGTCCACGAGCGCGTCGACCTCCTGCCGGCTCTCCGCGCTGAGGGCCAGGATCGCCTGGGCGGACGTCGAGGTGTCCGGGATCTCCTTCTTGGTGAAGGAGGTGAAGTACGGCTCCACCAGCAGCATCGCGTAGACGGTGTCGCTGATCACCAGACAGGTGGCGTTCTCGTCGGTGAACTTCGGGCTGAAGGAGTAGCCCAGCGCGGTGAAGAACTCGGTCGAACGGGCGAGGTCCTTGACGGGCAGGTTGACGAAGATCTTGGTGGACATGCGGAGCCTTCCGGGACGGCCGACCGGCCCGGGCCGGTGCGGTGTTCACTGGACGGCTGTCAGCCTGGCACGCGGCACCGACAAACCGGCCGGACCCCGCGCCGGGCGGCGCGGGGTCCGTACTCCGGACGGCGCAGGAGCGCGCCGTGCCCGGAGCAGCGGGGAGGCGGTCCGTCAGACCTCCAGCTCGGCCTCCACCTTGACCAGCTGGTGGCGGGCCATCGCCAGGTTGGCGCGGTTCTTGTCCAGCGCCAGGTAGATGAACAGGCCCTTGCCGCCGCGGCCGCTGAGCGGGCGGATCAGGTGGTACTGGCTGCTGAGGGTGATCAGGATGTCCTCGATGCCGTCCCCCAGGCCCAGCATGTCCATGGTGCGCATCTTGGCGCGTACCACGTCGGTGTTGCCGGCGGCGGCGACGTTGAGGTCGAGGCCGCCGGGGCCGTCCAGCGTGGCCAGGGCCATGCCGCTGTTGTAGTCGACGATCGCGGCACCGATGGCGCCCTCGATCGCGGTCATCGCCTGCTTGAGAGCGCCTGCTGCGTCGGTCATGTCGGTTACTCCGGTTCGTTCGATGGTGATTTCGGAAGCGGTCGGTCGTGGTGGTGCGGGTGATGGGGATGGAGTGGGTCGCGGGAGTCGGGGACGGTCGGTCGGAGGGATCGGTGGTCGGGGTGGTCGGGGTGGTCGGGGTGGTCGGGGTGGTCAGGGTGGTCGGGGTGGTCGGGAGGGCGGTCGGGTCGGCCCGGGGCCGTCAGCCGACCTCCACCGGCGCGGGGGCCTCGCCGAGCAGCGCCGCGATGCGCAGCGCCGAGCGGCGGGCCTCCAGGTGGAGGCGTCCGACGTTGGCGTCCGGGTGCGCCAGCAGGGTGAGCACGCAACTGCCGCCCGTCGCGTAGGTCGCGACGTAGCCGTGCTCGCCCCGGACCAGCGACTCCCGGAACTCGCCCTGGCCGGTGCTGTCGGCGAGCCGCTGGGCGAGGCTGAGCGAGGCGGCGGTCATCGCCGCCAGGCCGGACGGCTCCGCCCCGTGCGTGTCGTGCGCGACCAGCAGCCCGTCCACGCCGGCCACCAGGCCGCCCGCGAGGTGCGGCACCCGGTGCCGCAGGGCACGGAGCTCGGCCAGCAGCTCGGTCTCCAGCGCGATCAGCTGCCTCCTTCCGACACGCTGCTTGAGCGCCCGCCTCATGGGCAGCGGGACGGGGTCGCGGGCGGGGGGTTCACAGTCGGGCCTCCAGAAGGGTTCGGACCCTGGTCAGCAGGGCGATGTCCGGGTCGGTGACGGCCGGCGGACACACCGCGGCCGGGTCGGATGGGTGGTCGGCCGGGACCGGGCCCGCTCCGGGCGCGGGCCGCGCCGAGGGCAGGGGCCGGTCGGACAGGGGCAGCACGGCCGTGCGGGCAAGCGGCGTCCGGGCCACCGGGGCGCGCGGAGCGGGCACCCCGGGCACCCCGTACACCCGGGCCGCACCGGGCACCGCGGCCAGGGCCTCCCCGGGGACCCGCCGGTGGAGGCCGGCGGCCGTCCGGGGCACCTGCGCATACGGATCCTCCGGCTCGGGTCGGCCCTCCGGCTCGGGTCGGCCCTCCGGCGCCGAGCGGACGGGAGCGGGCCGGACGGCAGCGGGCGGAACGGCTACGGGCGGGGGCTGGGGCTGGACCGGCGGCGCGGGCTCGCGGGGCGGCGCGACCTCGGCGGACGGAAGGGCCGCCGCACCCGCGTGCCGGGGTGCGGAGAGCAGCCCGGCCGCGGCCAGCCGCCGCACCTCGACCGTCGTCGCGAACGCCGAACGGCCGAGCAGCCGGGCCAGCTCGGTCGGCGTTCTTCGCCCGTCGGCGTGGGCGAGCAGTTCCCGCTGGCGGCGGCTGGGGCGGTGCGGGCCCGGTCGGCGGGCGTCCGGCTGCCCGGCGCGGCCGGCGGCCGGCGGGCGCACCGGGGCGGTGTCCACGTGCGGCCAGGGCCAGATGCGTTCCAGCAGGTCGTGGCGGCGGACGGTCTCCTCGCGCAGCCTGCGGGCGCCGACCGCGGCGACCGGCCCCAGCCAGTGCCGGACGGCCGGCCGCCAGGTGCAGAGGGTGCCCGCCGGGTCGAGGGCGAAGTACGCCGCGTCGTAGAGCGCGCCGAGGTGGCAGAGCTCCAGCTCGCCGCGGGTGAGCCGCCCCAGTTCGACCAGCGCGCCGCCCACCCGGCAGTCGGGGCCGTACCGGCGGACGACCTCGTACCAGTCCTCGGGGGTGATCCGCCCGCAGGCCGTCAGCAGGGCGGCCAGGTCGGGCGCGTGGTCGGACTCCACGTGGGTGACCAGGCCGTCGATGAGGTAGACGGTGCCGGCGTCGCCGTGCAGGGCGCCGGTGGCCCCCTCCCCGGCCAGGTGCTCGACGGTCTCGGCGGGGGACTTCCAGTGGCGGACGGGGGCGGCGCTCATCCGGCGTTCCCGACGGCCGGCCGGGCCGCCGTGGACGCGGGCCGGCCGGCCGCACGGGCCGCCGGACGGGCTGCCGCAGGGGTGGGGCGGGCGGACAGGGGGGCGGGCGAAGGGGCCGGTGGCCGAAAGCGGTCGTCTGCAATGCGCCCTGACGGGGCGAGGGCGGCCGTCATCCCAGCACCAGTTCCTCGGCGAGGGCCTGCAGCCGGTAGCGGGCGGAGGCGAGGTTGCTCTCGACGCGGTCCAACCAGAGGTGCAGGACGAGGCGGCTGTCAAATGCGGTGTCGATGAAGCAGAGGAGGTGGTAGCTTCGGCCGGCCGTGACGATGATGTCCTGCACCGGCGAGCGGGGGTTCCCCTCCCCGGCGAAGGTCTCGCTGTCAACGGCCGCCCGTACCAGGTCGGTTGCCTCCGCCGCTGCCGTGTCGTGGTCCCCGGCCGGAGCTGCACCGGTGCTGCCGAGGGCGAGTCCGCTGCTCCAGTCGATCAGGCTCGCGGAGCGGGCTCCGGCTATCGCCATCGCCTCGGACAGGCATTCGTCGATACCCGGCACGCGGGCTCCTTCGGAGGGTTCTCGGGGGGCTGCTGGGGGTGTGCGGAGGCTCGGGGGGCGCCGGGCGTGTGGGGCCGGCGCCGACCGCCCGCCACGATCGGTGGCGGCTTCGCCACGGAAGGCTACTGCCGGATCTCGTATGACGAACATTCCAATGGCATATTCAGATCTTCAGGGCTAGTTTTCAGCCAGATATCTGATGCAGCCTCAGATGGCCGACCACGGCAAATCCGCAGACCGGACGGCCGATTCGGCGCCGGCCCGCCGGCCGACCAGGGAGGGGACCTTGACCGATACTTCGCCGCCCGTCGGCACGGCGGCCGGATTTCGGACAGACTCTGGCCCATTTGCCACCGCTCGACCTGCCTCACGGGGCGCCGCTCGGGGCCACCGGCGGGCGCCTGCGGGCGTCACCGGCGGGCATCGGCAGAACGTCGGCGGCGGGGCGCGGGCGGGGCGCGGGCACGAACAAGGGCGGCCGTCCTGCGCGAAGCAGAACGGCCGCCCTGTGATGGAGCGCCAGGCCCGGGTTGAACGGACTCTCCCTACTGAAAGTAGGACGTGCTCCGGTAGCACCACTGACGCCTGCTCGGTGGAGATGATCTCCGCCCGACAGGAAGAACACTACCAGCTCATCACGCCTGCTCAGAACGGCCGCCCGGGTCCGGCTGCACCCCTGCGGCGGCGGCGCGAGCACTCAGCCCGCGAACCCGGCCGCCGGCGAACCGCCCGACCGCCGAACCTCCCATCACTCGCTCACCTGTTCGATTCGGGCGTACGCTGGGTTCATGAGCACCGCGTTCCACCTGCAGCCCTCGCTGTTCGATTGCACCGACGCCCACGGCGCCGCACTGGGCGGCCTGGCCGGCCTGCGCCGGACGGTGCTGGGCGACGGCGCCTGGGTGGACGCGCTGCCCGGCTGGCTCACCGGGGCGGACGAGGTGTTCGAACGGCTGGCCGACGAGGTCCCGTGGCGGGCCGAGCGGCGCGAGATGTACGAGCGGACGGTCGAGGTGCCCCGGCTGCTGGCCCGGTACGGGGACGGCGAGCGGGCACCGCACCCGGTGCTGGAGGAGGCCCGGCGGGCCCTGAGCACGCACTACCTCGCCGAGCTCGGCGAGGAGTTCCGCACGCTGGGCCTCTGCTACTACCGGGACGGCCGGGACAGCGTCGCCTGGCACGGGGACCGGATCGGGCGCGGAGCCCGGGAGGACACCATGGTCGCGATCCTCTCGGTCGGCGAGCCCCGGGCGCTGCTGCTGCGCCCCCGCCACCGCGGCGGCCCGACCGTGCGGCGGACGCTCGGGCACGGCGACCTGCTGGTGATGGGCGGCTCCTGCCAGCGGACCTGGGAGCACGCCGTCCCGAAGACCGCCCGCCCGGTCGGCCCCCGGATCAGCATCCAGTACCGGCCCCTCGGGGTGAGCTGAGCCGCCGGGCGGCCGCGGCCGCCGGACCCGAACCGGTGGTCCCGACGGGCATCGGGATTCCCCGGCCGGACCGGGTGGAATGCGTGCCGCATGAACGCCATCGACCCCGGGCCGGCCGGCAGCAGCATCACGCTGACCGTCAACGGCAGTCCGCACTCCCTCACCGTGGACCACCGCAGCACCCTGCTGGACGTGCTGCGCGAGGACCTCGGCCTGACCGGCGCCAAGAAGGGCTGCGACCACGGCCAGTGCGGCGCCTGCACCGTCCTGGTGGACGGGCGCCGGATGGTCGGCTGCCTGCTGCTCGCCGTCGCCCAGGACGGTGCGGCCGTCACCACGGTCGAGGGCCTGGCCGGGCCGGACGGGCAGCCGCACCCGCTGCAGCGGGCCTTCGTCGAGGAGGACGCGTTCCAGTGCGGCTTCTGCACGCCGGGCCAGCTCTGCTCGGCGGCCGGGCTGCTGGCGGAGTCGCCGGACGGGCTCGACGAGGCGGCGGTGCGCGAGGGCATGAGCGGCAACCTGTGCCGGTGCGGCGCCTACCCCGGGATCGTCCGGGCGGTCCGCCGGGTGGGCGGGGGCGTCGGATGAGGCCGCTCGGCTACACCCGCCCGGCCGACGTGGCGACGGCCGTCGCCCTGCTGGCCGCCGACCCGCAGGCCCGGGCGCTGGCCGGCGGCACCAACCTGGTCGACCTGATGAAGCTCGACGTCGAACGCCCCGCCCGGCTGGTGGACATCGCCCGGCTGCCGCTGGACCGGATCGAGCCCACCCCGGACGGCGGACTGCGGATCGGTGCGACCGTGCGCAACAGCGACCTGGCCGCCGACCCCCGGGTGCGGCGGGACCACCCGGTGCTCGCCGCCGCGGTGCTCTCCGGCGCCTCCGGCCAGCTGCGCAACGCCGCCACCACCGGCGGCAACCTGCTGCAGCGAACCCGCTGCCTGTACTTCCAGGACGTGGCCAAGCCCTGCAACAAGCGCCGCCCCGGCTCCGGCTGCCCCGCGGTGGCCGGGGTGCACCGGGACCTCGGCGTGCTGGGCACCTCCGACCACTGCGTGGCGACCCACCCGTCCGACCTGGCCGTGGCGCTGGTCGCGCTGGACGCCGTGCTGCACCTGACCGGGCCGGACGGGACCCGCAGCCTGCCGCTGGAGTGGTTCCACCGGCTGCCCGGCGACACCCCCGAACGGGACACCGAGCTGGCGCCCGCCGAGCTGATCACCGCGGTCGAGCTCCCGCCGCCCCCGCCGGGGACCGCGGGCGTGTACCGGAAGGTCCGCGAACGGGCCTCCTTCGCCTTCGCCACCGCCTCGGTGGCCGCGCTGCTCAGCGTCCGGGACGGCCGGGTGGCGGGCGTCCGGCTGGCCTTCGGCGGGCTCGCCCCCAAGCCCTGGCGGGCCCGGACGGCGGAGGCGGCGCTGCTCGGCGGCCCGGCCGACCCCGAGGCGTACGGACGGGCGATGGACGCCGAACTGGCCGTCGCCCGGCCGCTGCGCGACAACGCCTTCAAGGTGCCGCTGGCCCGCCGGCTGGCCGTCCGGGTGCTCACCGACCTGGCCGGGGAGGCGCGGTGAACGCGGCACGGCCCGAGGAGCGGTCCGCCGGACCGGAGCGGCTGGAGGGCTGGGAGAAGGTCACCGGCCGCGCCCGGTACGCGGGCGACCTGCGCCCCGACGGGCTGGCCCACGCCTGGCCCGTCAGCGCCACCGTGGCGCGCGGCGACATCACCGCCGTCCGCACCGAGCGGGCCCTGGTCGACCCGGCGGTGCTGGCCGTGCTCACCCACCGCAACGCTCCCCCGCTCACCCTGCCGGAGGACGGCGACCCCGTCCTCGCCGTCCTGCAGTCGCCGCGGATCTCCTACCGGGGCCAGCTCGTGGCGCTGGTGGTCGCCGAGACCCTGGAGGACGCGCGGGCGGCGGCGGAGGCGGTCGAGGTGGTGTACGCACAGGAGCCGCACGACGTGGTGCTCACCGCCGACCACCCGGGGCTGTACACCCCGGAGACCGCCAACGGCGGCTACCCGGCGGTCCGCGAGCGGGGCCAGTTCGACACCGCGTTCCGGGCGGCCGAGGTCCGGCTCGACCAGGAGTACCGGGTCGGCCCGCTGCACAACCACCCGATGGAACCGCACACCGCGACCGCCTGGTGGACGGACTCCCGGCTGACGGTCCACGACTCCAGCCAGGGCACCAACACCGTGCAGGAGACCCTGGCGGCGCTGTTCGGCCTGCCCCCGGGGGACGTCCTGGTCGTCAGCGAGCACGTCGGCGGCGGCTTCGGCTGCAAGGGCAGCACCCGGCCGCACGCGGTGCTGGCCGCGATGGCCGCCCGGTCGGTCGGCCGCCCGGTGCGCCTGGCCCTCCCCCGCTCCCGGTTGAGCGCCGTGGTCGGGCACCGCGCACCGACCCTGCACCGGGTGCGGCTGGGCGCCTCGGCCGACGGCCGGCTCGCGGCACTGGCGCACGAGGTGACCACCCGCTCGTCCACGCTGGCCGAGTTCGTCGAGCAGGCCGCGGTGCCCGGCCGGGTGATGTACGCGGCGCCGCACAGCCGCACCACGCACCGGGTGGCCCGGCAGGACGTGCCGCCGCCGTCCTGGATGCGGGCCCCCGGCGAGACGCCCGGGATGTTCGCGCTGGAGTGCGCGATGGACGAACTGGCGCAGCTGTGCGGGCTGGACCCGGTGGAGCTGCGGGTGCGCAACGAACCGGACGTGGAACCGGACAGCGGGCGCCCGTTCAGCAGCCGGCACCTCGTGGAGTGCCTGCACGAGGGGGCCCGCCGGTTCGGCTGGGAGGCCGCCCGCACCCCGCGCCGGGACGGCCGGTGGCTGCTCGGTGCCGGCGTCGCGGCGTCCACCTACCCGGCCTGGGCCGGCCCGTCGACCGCCGAGGTGACGGCCTTCCCCGACGGCGGCTTCCTGGTGCGCACCAACGCCACCGACCTCGGCACCGGCGCCCGTACGGTGCTGGCCCAGGTGGCCGCCGAGGCGCTGGGCGTCGCGCTCGACCGGGTGCGGGTCGAGATCGGGCGCAGCGACCTGCCCCGGGCACCGCTGGCGGGCGGCTCGGCCGGTACCGCGTCCTGGGGCTGGGCGGTGCACCGGGCCTGCCAGGGGCTGCTGCGCGAACTCGACTCCTACGGCGCCGGGTTGCCGGTGGAGGGGGCCGCGTTCCGGGCGGACACCCTGGACGAGGTGCGGGCCGCCGGGCGGACGTACTCCCGGCACTCCTTCGGTGCGCAGTTCGCCGAGGTGGCGGTGGACGCGGACACCGGGGAGGTGCGGCTGCGGCGGCTGCTGGGGGTGTTCGCGGCGGGGCGGATCCTCAACGAACGCACCGCCCGCTCCCAGCTGACCGGCGGCATGGTCATGGGCGCCTCCATGGCGCTGCTCGAACACAGCACGATGGACCCGGAGTTCGGCGACCACGCGGAACGCGACCTGGCTTCGTACCACGTGGCGGCCAACGCCGATGTGCCGTCGGTGGAGGCGTACTGGCTGCCCGAGGAGGACCCGCACGTCAACCCGCTCGGGGTGAAGGGCATCGGCGAGCTGGGGACGGTCGGGACGGCCGCGGCGGTCGCCAACGCCGTGCACGGGGCGACCGGGGTGCGGGTGCGGGAGCTGCCGGTACGGCCGGAGGACCTGCTGCCGCAGCTGTGAGCGGAAGCGCGGGGGCGCGGGGCCGCGGGGCCGGGCTACGGGTCGGCACCGCAGCCCCGGACCACCCGGGCCGCCCGGACCGCCCGGACCCGCGGACGGCCGGGGCGTCAGCCGCCGTCCGGGCGGGTGGCCAGGAAGGCGGTGATCCGGGCGATGTCCTCGGCGTCCTTGGGCCGGCGGGGGCGGCGCGGGTCCCACACCGGCATCATCCGCTTGATCTCGATCTGGGCGGCGGCCGCCACGATCGGGCACTCCACGCCGCCGAGCCGACCGGTGGGGCCGTCGAGCATGCCGTCCGGCCAGGCGGACCCGGCGAAGGGGCCGCCGGCGACCAGGACCCGTCCGTCGGCCGTCCGCTCGACCAGGGCGAACCCGGACTCCAGACCGTCCTTGACGAAGTCGAGCTGCTGGTCGGGCGGCGGGCCGGGCAGCGGCCGGTGGCCCAGTTCCAGCAGGCCCCCGGTCAGGGCGGGGGCGTCGGCGGCGTCGACGAACCAGTCGACGTCCTCGTGGTCGCGGGTGACGGTGCCGAGCAGGAAGTCCATCGCCCAGCCCCCGCGCAGCCGGAGGTCGATGCCGAGACGGCGGGCGAGGCCCAGCGTCCCGGCGATCAGGTCGAGCTGGCGTGCGGCGCGTTCGGTGTCCATGATCGGCGACGCTAGCCGAGCGCCACCGGCCGCCGCGAACGGGTTTTGCCCTGGACCGCGCCCAGTTCTTGACGGTGCCTCAGTCATTGGCTGTACCTCAGTCCTTGACGGCGCCCGCGAGGCCGGAGACCAGCCGGCGCTGGACGGCGATGAAGAAGATCAGCACCGGCACCGTCATCAGGGTGGAGGCCGCCATGATGCCGCCCCAGTCGTTCTCGTCGGGCTTGAAGAAGACCAGCAGGGCCGAGGGCAGTGTCTGGTTGTCGGTGGCGCTGATGATGAAGGTCTTGGCGAAGACGAAGTCGTTCCACGCCGCGATGAAGGAGAACACACTGGTCGCGGCGAGACCCGGGGCGACCAGCGGGAAGAGGATCGTCCACAGGATCCGGGTGCGGCTCGCGCCGTCGATCTGCGCGGCCTCCTCGATGGACTCCGGGACGGCGGCGACGAAGCCGCGCATCATCCAGATCCCGAACGGCAGCGAGAACGCCAGCTGCACCAGGATCAGCGAGGCGAGCGTGTTGAGCCCGACCCCGGGGGCGACCCGGCCGACGTCGCGGAACATGAAGAACAGCGGGATCGTCAGCGCCTCGACCGGGATCATCTGGGCGATCAGGAACATCACCATGATCGTGGTGCGGAACCTGAAGCGGAACCTGGTCACCGCGACGGCCGCGAGGAAGACCACCACGGCCGACAGCGCCACCACCGCCAGGGCGATGACGAGGCTGTTCATGAAGTACCGGCCGAAGCCGTCGACGCCGAGCACCTGGCGGAAGCTGTCCAGGGTCGGGTGCGCGGTCCACGGCTTCGGGTCCAGCGACTGCACCTCGCCCTTGGGCTTGAAGGCGGAGAGCACCATCCAGAAGATCGGGAAGGCGGTGATCGCGCCCACGACCAGCGCGATGGTGTCGGCGGTGAACCGCCGGCGGCTGCGGGTGTTCACAGTTCGTTTCCCGTCCGTCGCAGGGAGCGGATGTAGAGGACCGTCGGGACGACCAGGATCAGCAGCATGATCACCCCGATGGCCGCGCCCAGCCCGTACTGGGAGGAGGCGAACGCCTTCTGGTAGGCGTAGACGTTGAGGACGAGGTTCTGCCCGGCGATGCCGCCGCCCTCGGTCATCACGTAGATCTGGGTGAAGACCTTGAAGTCCCAGATGACCGACTGGATCACCACGATGGTGAGGATCGGCCGCAGCATCGGGGCGGTGATCCGGCGGAAGGTCGTCCAGGTGCGGGCGCCGTCGAGCGCGGCGGCCTCCAGGATCTCGGTCGGGATGGCGTTGATCCCCGCGTAGAGGGTGACCATCACGAACGGGAAGGAGTGCCAGACCACCACCGCGCCGACGATCAGGAACGCCGTCCACTTGTCGTAGAACCAGTTGTACTCGTGGAAGCCCGAGAGACCGAGCCGGACCAGGGTGTCGTTGACCAGGCCCAGGTTGGTGTCGAAGAGGAAGCTCCACACCGTCGAACCGGTCATCGCCGGCGCCGCCCAGGCCGCCATCGCGGCGGTGGTCAGCCACAGCCGGGCAACCCGGCCGACCCGGGTCAGCAGCACCGCCAGCGCGGCACCCACCGCGAGGGTCGCCACCACACAGAAGGCGGCGAAGCCCACGGTCTGCGTCAGCACCGACCAGAACTGGCCGTCGCTCAGGATCCGGTCGTAGTTGCCGAAGCCCACGAAGCGGGTCGGCACGCCGCCGGACGCCTGGGCCTGCCCGAACTCCAGCACCGACAGCAGGCCGAGCTGGTAGATCGGGTAGGCCACCAGCGGGATCAGGATGACCGCCACCGGGAGCAGCAGCAGGAACGGAGGGCGACGCCGGCCGCGCGGGGGCGCGGCCGGCGCACGGCCCCGGCGCCGCCCGCTCGGGGAGGCCGGCGCCGCCGGGGCGGTCGTGGTGGGTGCGGACACGTGCGGGACCTGCTCTCTGGGGAGCCTGCGGAGGCGAGCCGGTGGAGGGGGCCTGCGAAGGGGAGCCGGTGGAGGGGCCGGCCTGTGGAGGGGGAGCCCGGGGGCCCGTTGGCGGACCGGCCCCCGGGCGGCGGCGGGGTGGGTCAGTTGCCCGCGAAGGCCGCGTCGATCTGCCCCGCGGCGTCGCCGGCGGCCTTCGCCACGTCGGCCTTGCCCGTGACGACCTGCTGCAGCAGGTTCGGGACCACGGACTGCGCGTCGATCTGCGCCCACGCCTGGTGCAGCGGAACGAACTTGGTGCCGGCCGCGATGGTGTCCGTGAACGGCTTGAGGAAGGCGTCCTTCGCCGCCACCCTGCCGTTGACCGACTTCAGCGTGGGCAGGTTGCCCATCGCGTCGTACATCTGCTCCTGGTAGGCCGGGCTCGCCAGCAACTGCGCGAACTCGACGGCCAGCGTGCGGTGCTTGGCGGCCTTCATGACACCCAGGTTGTTGCCGCCGCCGAACGCCGGGGCGACCGAGCCGGCCTTGGCCCCGGGCAGCGGCACGACCGCGTACTTGCCCTTGGCCGCCCCCGCGTCCACCTTGCTGCGGCTGGAGTTCGGCAGGATCGCCATCGCCGCCTTGCCGGCCGCGAAGAGGTCCACCGTCTTGCCGCCGGTGAGGTCCGCGCACTGCTGGGCGGGGCAGCCGTCCGCGCCGAACAGGTCGGTGTAGCGCTTCAGACCCGCCTGCGACTCGGGCGAGTTGATGGCGGCCCGGTACCCGGCGCCGCTCTTGGCGGCGATGTCGCCGCCGGCGTCCCAGACGAACGGCAGCGCGCCGAAGGTGTACTTGCCGCCGACCGCGATCCCGAAGGTGTCCGGGTGCGCGGCGTGGATCTTCCGCGTCGCGGCCACCAGTTCGTCGTACGAGGCCGGTGCGGACAGGCCCGCCTCGGTGAACAGGTCGGTGCGGTAGTACAGCGCCCGCACCCCGACCCACCACGGCAGCCCGTAGGTCTTGCCGTCCAGCACCGCCGTCGCCGCGATGGCCGGGTCGAGGTCGCCCTTGTCCTTCCACCGGTCGAGGTCGGCGCCGATGTCGGCGAGACCGCCCGCCGCGACGTACCCCGGCAGGTCGGTGTTGCCGAACTCCACCAGGTCGGGCGCGCTGTTGGGGTCGTTGAACGCCCCCTTCATCTTGGCCGCGCGGGCCGAGGCGTCGGTGTCGATGTAGCTGATCTTGACGGTGACGCCCTGGTGGGAGGCCTGGAACTCGGCGACGGCCTTGTTGACGACGGCTTCCTTCGGCGCGTTGCCGGCCTCGTTGTACAGCCAGACCTGCAGCGTGCCGGTCTTCTCGTCGCCGGCCTTGTCACCGGCCGGCAGCGCGGTGCCCGGTGAACAGGCCGCAGCCGCGAAGCAGGTCGCCGTCAGAGCGGCAGCCGCCGCGGCTCGTCCGATCAGTCGCATGGGTGGAGACCTCCCCTCCCGACAGATGCCGCCGCGACGTGCGGCCGCTGGGGACGGGCACGTCGGAGCAGGCCCTGACCGGGGCCGATGGTGGGTGCGCGAACGCGTGGATGTGGGGGTTCGGCGGCCCGTCGGCCCGGGTGGGGAGCCGGAGGGCCCGCTCGATGCCAGGGACGTTAGGCCGGGCCGCGCGGGGCCAACAAGAGGCCGTTCGGGAAGTTTTGCAGTGCACAATGCTGTGCCGAAGAATCGGCGAACACGCCCCCAACGGGTACGGTCGGTCCACCGCCGCGGGTCCGGGCCACGAAGGTCGCGGGGCGCGCAGGCGAACGCCGGCGGGCCGGGTGACGAAGGCCGGCGGGCCGGGTGACGAAGGCCGGCGGGCCGGGTGACGAAGGCCGGCGGACCCGGGCGACGAAGGCCGGCAGGCCCGGGCGACGAAGGCTGCGGCCCCGGCGGCGGACGGCAGCGAGCCGCGCGACGGGTCCCGCGGACCCGCCCCGCGGCGCAGGCAGTGGAACGAGAGGGGAACGGACCGATGACCGAGCCGGAGGACGCGGAGACCGCACGCGGCTCCGCCCGAACCGCGGCGAAGAAGACCGCACCGGGCGAGCGCAACCAGTCGTCCTCGCTGCGCCGCGCGCTCGCCGTACTCGGCTACGTGCGCGACCACGGCAACGGCGGCCGGGGCGTCCCGCTCGGCCAACTCGCCGAAGCCCTCGACCTCAACAAGAGCACCGTGCTACGCCTGGCCGGCCCGCTCCTCGACGAGCACCTGCTCGACCGCGACCGCGAGACCGGCTGGTTCCGGCTCGGCCACGGCTCGCTCCGGCTCGGCCAGGCCTACCTCTCCACCCTCGACCTGCGCAGCGTCGCCGCCGAACACCTGCGCCGCCTCCAGCGCGAAGCCGGCGAGACCGTCCATCTGACCGTCTGGCAGGGCAACGGCATCGTCTACCTCGACAAGGTCGAGGACGAGACCAACGTCCGGATGGCCTCCCGGGTCGGCAGCCGCGCCCCCGCCTACTGCACCGCCACCGGAAAGGCGATCCTCGCCTGGATGCCCGAGGAGACCGTCGCCGACGTGGTCGCCGCCGGCCTGCGCCCCGTCACCGCCTGGACCATCGCCGACGAACCGCACCTGCGCGCCGACCTCGCCCGGATCCGCGCCCGCGGGTACTCCATCGACGACCGCGAGAACGAACCCGAGGTCCGCTGCGTCGCCGCACCGATCTTCGACCACACCGGGGAGGTCACCGCGGCCCTCTCGGTCTCCGGCCTCACCTCCCGGATGACCGCCGCCAGGGTCCGCTCGCTCGGACCGGTCGTCGCCCAGGTCGGCCTGCGGATCTCCCGCGAACTCGGCTCCGACCGGCAGGCCGCCCAGCCGTGACAACGGCCGGGGCCCGGTGCAGAAGCTGCACCGGGCCCCGGATCGTGGAGCGCCAGGCCCGGGTCGAACGGACTCTCCCTACTGAAAGTAGGACGTGCTCCAGTAGCACCTCTGACGCCTGGCGGAGGAATCACTCCCTCCGACAGGAAGAACACTACCAGGCCTGAAACCCCGTTCGAACCCGCGGTGAAGGCCGGAGGTGTGCAGGGTTCGTGAGGCCCCCTCACCGGACCCGCCCGCGCCTGGCCCGGCGCACAGGGGGCGGCTGTCCCGCGGGCCTCACCGGACCGACAGCAGCTCGCGCAACTGCCGGCCCCGCCGCAGCGCCTCGAACTCCCGCTGCAGCGGCGGCCTCGGGACCGTCAGTACCGCACACTCCGCGCGCCGCAGCACGTACCCCGCCACCGACGGCCGCAGCACCCGGCGCACCAGGCCGCCGCCGGCCCCGAGCACCAGCAGGTCGTCCGGCCGGTCGGCGGCCCGGACCAGCGCCTCACCCGCGTCGCCCCGCACCGTCCGGGCGAACACCCGCACACCTACCGTGCCACCCCCGCCCGCCAGGCCGAAGGCCTCGTCCAGCGCCTCCGCGAGCCGGGCCTCCGCAGCCTCCCGGCACGCGTCGAGCAGCGGCGGGCACGGCGAGCGGCGGTAGGCGAACTCGCCGCCCGCCGGAACCCAGCCGTGCACGGCGAGGACCTGCCCTCCGGCGCGGCGGGCCTCGGCGACCGCCCGGTGCAGGGCCGCCAGACTGCCCAGTGAGCCACTGACGCCGACCACGACGCGGTGGGTGTTCATCCCTGCTGACCGTCCCTCTCGACTGGTACCCGGTGCTGCGGGTCCAGCCAAGCGCGGCGGCGGACGGCCGGGCCGTCCGTTGACGGACCCCTGACGCGGACGGGCCCGATCCCGACGCGGCCCTGACGCCCGCGGGCCCCCTACCGGGCCTCGGGGCCCGGTCCGGCCTCCCAGAGGTCCGCGAACATCCGGTCCAGGTGCTCCTCGCCGACCGGCGGCACCGGCAGCGGATGGGTCGCGCGGGCGCGGAAGCCGTCCAGCAGCAGGGCGAGGTGGCGGCGCCACAGGTCGGGCCGCAACTCGGTGGCGGCCGGCAGCGCCCGGCACAGCGGGCCGAGCAGGAACAGCAGGTCCATGGTCACGACATCGGTCCGCATCGAGCCCTGCTCCTGCGCCCGGGCGACCAGCGCACCGACGGTGACCGCATTGCGCCGGCTGATCTCCACCATCTCCGGGATCGCCGGGATCGCCCGGGTGACCAGGTCGTTGATCCCCCGGTCGGCGGCCACCAGCTCGAAGATCCGCTCGAAGTACCGTTCGATGGCTGCCCAGGCGTCCTCGGTCGCCAGCGCCTCCGCGGCCGCCTCCGCCAACAGCCCGGACGCCTCCGCGAACACCTCGCCGATCAACGCCTCCCGGGTCGGGAAGTGCCGGTACAGCGTCGCGTTCCCGACCCCCGCCTCCTTGGCGATCTGGTCGAGCGGAACGTCCAGCCCGTACCGGGAGAACATCTCGCGCGCCGCCGCGACCAGCAGATCACGGTTGCGCTGCGCATCCCGCCGCAGCCGTCCGGACGCGGGAAGGGGCCTGCCGGTTGCCATGCCCCGACCCTAGCAACCCCCGACCGTCCCCCGGCCCGGCCGGGCGCGGCGCCGGCCGGCTACACCGCCTCCCAGCGGAGCCTGAGCCGGAGGAGGTCGACCAGCTCCAGCTGCGCGGTCGCGTTCTGTCGCCGCAGAACGGCGGCGGCGCGCTCGATCAGCGGGGCGGCAGCCTGTCCGGCGCCCTCGTCGAGGTGGGTCTCGGCGAGGTCGGTGAGCACCCGGGCCGTGTTGTACGGCTCGCCGCTCGCCTCGAAGCGGCCGAGGGCCTCGGTCAGCAGTCGACGGGACTCCGCAAAGCGACCCAGGCCCCGCAGGGCCCGACCGCGGTGGCGTACCAGGAGCGCACGGGCGCGCGGGAGGTCGGCTGCCCCCTCGCCGTCGGGTTCGATCCCGTCGAGGATCCGCTCGGCGTGCTCGAAGCACTCCAGCGCCTCGGGGAACCGCCACTGCCGCAGGCGGAGCAGGCCGAGCGACTCCACGGCCGTGGCCCGGCCCCGCAGGTGGCCGGCCGCCTCCTCGGCGGCCGAGGCCGATCGGAGTTCGTGCTCCGCCTCCTCGTACGCGCCCAGCTCCAGGAGGCACCAGGCGAGTTGGGTGTGCATGCGACCGGCGGTCAGGGTGCCCGGGAAGCGGTCGGCGGCGGCGCGGGCACCGGCACGCAGCGCGGGGAGCAGCAGTTCGTGCGATCCGGACTTGAGTTGCAGCGCCCACAGGGCTTCGACCAGCGGACAGAGGAGATCCGGGCGGTCGAGTTGTTCGGCTGTGAGCGAGGCCTCCACCAGGTTGGCGGCCTCGGCCTGCAGTGCGGCCACCGCTGCCCCCTCGTCCGGGTACGGACCGGGGCCGATGCGGTCGAACAGCGGACTGACGTGCCAACGCTCCTTGAGCGCCGCGTAGTCGGCAGCGACGGCGAACGTGAGGTACCACTCGACGGTGCGGGTCAGTGCCGCGGCGCAGGCGGCCGGTCCGTCCGTCCGGGCGGCCTCCTCGACGGCGTGGCTGCGGACGGCCGGGCGGTGGCGGTACCGGCCGTCGGGTGCGCTTTCGAGGAGTTGCCGATCGGCGAGTTCGGCGAGCAGGAGTGCCGCATCGTCGACCGGTACGCCCGCTGCGGCAGCCGCCGGACCCGGTGTGAGGGCAGGCCAGGGGTGCAGGGCGTTCAGGCGGTGGAAGCGGGCGGCTGCGGGGCCGAGCCCGGCATACTGGCGGGCCACGGCCGCCCGGACCGGGTCGTCGTCCGCGCGGGCGACTCCGGTCCCGTCCGGTCGTCCGCCCGCTTCGACCTCGGCGGCCGCGAGGTCGAGTGCGGCGGCGCGCAGGGCGAACGGCGAACCGCCGCAGCGCCGCAGAATCTCTGGAAGGGCCGACCGGGCCGCGGCCATCACGTCCTTCCCGGCGAGGTCGGTGAGCAGTCGGCGGGCGTCCTTGTCCGCGAGGGGGCCGACGGCGACGGGAACGGCATCCAGACCGGCGACCGGCCGACTGGCCACGACCAGGGTGAACACCCCGGGCGCGGAGGTGATCAGCGGCCTGACCTGGACGGCCGATCCGACGTGGTCCAGCACCACGAGCAGCCGTCGATCGGCCAGCAGGGTACGGAGGAGGCCGACGCGGTCGTCGACGGCCGGCGGCACCCGGTCGGCGGGCACGTGCAGGCGGAGGAGGAAGCGGCGCAGCAGGGCGCCGGTGTCGGATCCGTTCCCCCGCAGGTCGGCATAGAGGGTGCCGTCCGGGAAGCGCTGCTGCTCGCGGCTGCCCCAGTAGTGCGCGAGGGAGCTCGTGCCGATGCCCTCGGGACCGTGCAGGACGGCCACTTTGGGGCGGCCGTCGGGCTTGCGCCCTGCTTCGCGGTCGAGTTCGGCGAGTGGGCCGCGGCGGTCGGTGAAGAAGCGGAACGGGGCGGGGAGCAGGTTCGGCGGCAGGCCGTCGGCGGGTGTGGCCCCGCCGGGCAGGCCGTTCACCCAGCGGGCCAGCGCTCCGGCCCGTGCGGGATCCTCGCCCGCCCGTTCCAGCAGTTCCCGGGCGAGCGCGGCCCGTTCGGCGGCCCCGGTCGGGGCGGGTGCCGACCGCCCGACGACCCGGGCGACCATGCCGCCGACCGACTCGGCGACCCGGCGGCCCACCTCGTTGGCCGAGCCCGCGGCGACCGCCCCCAGGAAGGCCGTCACCGCCGCCAGCGACAGCGGTTCCACCACGCCACACCCCCGTGTCTCCGCGGAGCCGGTCCGCCACCGCGCCGGCCCGTCGTCTCGGGAACTCACCGTAGCCTGCCGGGCTCCTTCGTGTGGGAGAGATCCCGGAGCGGACGGCACGCCGGCACCCGGCTCCCCGACCGGTCGGACCACGGGCGCCGAAGGTGTCGGACGGCTCACATCGGGTCGGTGCTCAGGGACGGCTCCAGGGGGGCTGCGTACGCTGGCGGGCGTGGATACCTGGGAGCTGGGTGCGGGTGGCGGCGGGGCGGTTCGGGTGGTGGGGCGGCGGTGAGCGGGGGCGGGGTCGCGCGCGGGGCCCGGCAGCTCATCGGGCTGCTGGTGGATCCCGGGACGTTCGTGGGTTGGGACGAGCCGCCCGCGCCCGGGGAGGTCGACGCCGGCTACCGGGCGTCGCTGGACCGGGCGCGGGAGCGGACCGGGCTGGACGAGGCGGTGACCACCGGGCGGGGCCTGCTCGGCGGGCGGCCGGTGGCTTTGGTGGCCTCGGAGTTCGGGTTCCTGGGCGGGTCGATCGGGGTGGCGACCGCCGAGCGGATCACCCGGGCCGTGGAGCGCGCCACCGCCGAACGGCTGCCGCTGGTGGCGCTGCCGGTGTCCGGGGGCACCCGGATGCAGGAGGGCTCGGCCGCGTTCCTGTGCATGCTGCGGATCACCGCCGCCGTCCAGGCGCACCGGGCGGCCGGTCTGCCGTACCTGACCTACCTGCGCAATCCGACCATGGGTGGGGTGTTCGCCTCGTGGGGCACCCTGGGGCAGCTGGTGTTCGCCGAACCGGGCGCCCGGCTGGGCTTCCTGGGGCCGCGGGTGTACGAGGAACTGCGCGGGGTGGAGCTGCCGGAGGACGTGCAGCGGGCCGAGACGCTGGCCCGGCGCGGGCTGGTGGACGCGGTGGTGGCGCCCGAGGACCTGCGGGAGGTGCTGCGGCGCTCGCTGGCCGTGCTCGCGCCGTGGCGGGAGCCTGGGTCGGGGCCGGCTGCGGGGCCGGCTGCGGGGCCGGGGTCGGTTGCGGGGTCGGGCGCCGAGGCCGGCGCGGGGTCGGTGGCCGTCGAGCATGCGGGGCGCGTGGCGGCAGAGCACGTGGCGGCGGAGCGGCCGGCGCCCGACGCGTGGGAGTCCGTGCTGAGCACCCGTCGTGCGGACCGGCCGGGGGCGCGCGAGCTGCTGCGCCGTACCGCCGAGGAGTCGGTGCTGCTGGACGCCCCGGACGGCCGCCGGGGTGCGCTGGTGAGGGCGCTCGCCGTCCTGCACGGGCAGCCCGTGGTCGTGGTCGGGCAGGAGCGCGGGACGGCGGAGCGGGACCGCCCGTTCACCGCCGCGGACCTGCGGGCGGTGCGCCGGACCGCGCAGCTCGCCGAGCAGCTGGGCCTGCCGTTGGTGACGGTGGTGGACACGGCGGGTGCCGAACTGTCCGCGCAGGCCGAACTCGACGGTGTCGCCGTGGAGATCGCGCACTGCCTGACCACCCTGCTGGCGCTGCGCACGCCGGTGCTGGCGGTGCTGCTCGGCCAGGGTTCGGGCGGCGGCGCGCTGGCCCTGCTGCCCGCCGACCGGGTGGTGGCCGCCGAACGCGCCTGGCTGGCGCCGTTGCCGCCCGAGGGCGCGTCCGCGATCGTGCACCGCGACGGGGAGCACGCAGCGGAGTTGGCGCGTTCGCAGGGGATCGGGGCGCGGGAGCTGGCGGCGGTCGGCCTGGTGGACACCGTGGTACCCGAACTGCCGGACGCCGCCGAGGAACCGGCCGCGTTCTGCGCCCGACTGGGCCGCGCCCTCGGAGCGGCACTCGGCGAACTCACGGCCCGGCCGGAGGCGCAGCGGCTCGCCGAGCGGGCCCGCCGGCACCGGCGGTTGGGGGACGCCGTGCAGGGCTGAGCGCCCGTGGCGGGGGGTGAGCAGGGAGCGGAGGGGTGATCGGGTAGCGGGGGTGAACGGGTGGCGGGGGTGAACGGGTGGCGGGGGTGAGGGCGTAGCGGGATGCGCCGGGGTGGCCCGGGCCGTGGGCGGTGACGGGGGGTCACCTATGCTGCGGCCATGACAGGAATGATCGAACCGGTCGAACGGCCCGTCGAGCTGGTGATCTTCGACTGCGACGGCGTGCTCGTCGACAGCGAGCGCATCGCCGTACGCGTCAACGTCGCCCTGGGGGCCGAACTCGGCTGGCCGCTGGACGAGGCGGAGGTCGTCGAGCGCTTCATCGGCCGCTCGATGGCCTCGATCGGCGAGCAGGTCGCCGAACGGCTCGGCGCGGAGACGGCGGAGGTCTGGGCGAAGCGTTTCGCCGCGATGCACGCGGAAGCGGTCGACACCGACCTCCAGCCGGTCGACGGCATCACCGAGGCCCTCGCCGCCCTGACCCTCCCGACCTGCGTCGCCTCCAGCGGCGACCACGACAAGATGCGCCACACCCTCGGCCGCACCGGGCTGTACGACCACTTCGCGGGCCGGATCTTCAGCGCCTACGAGGTACCCCGCGGGAAGCCCGCACCCGACCTCTTCCTGTACGCCGCCCGGCAGTCGGGCGTCGACCCGGCCGCCTGCGTGGTCGTGGAGGACAGCCGGTACGGCCTGCAGGCGGCCCGGGCCGCCGGGATGCGCTCGTTCGGCTACGCGGGAGGCCTCACCCCCGCCGACCGCCTGACGGGACCGGGGACCACGGTGTTCGAGGACATGCGGCAGCTGCCGGCGCTGATCGCCGGGCTCTGAGCGCCCGCCCGCCGACGGGTCCCTCGGCGCCCGTCGGCCGGTCGGCAGCTCCCTCGGCGCCTGCCGGCCGTCGGCAGGTCCCTGAGCACCCGCCCGCCGGACTCCCGTCAGCGCGCCTCGTCCGCGACCTCGGGCAGGCCCAGCAGTGCGCGCATGCGGGCGTACTTGGCGGTGAGGCGGGCGGCGGTGGCGGAGTCCAGCATCGCCAGCCGGGCGGGGTTGGCGTTGTGGGCGAGGTCCGACTGCTTGATCAGCAGCGCCCCCGGGGTGGCGAGGATCCGGGCCGCGTACACCTCCTGGTCCTCGCCGGGGCGCTTGGTCATCGCGTCGACCATCGCCTTGGTGGTGTCGGTCAGCGCGGCGCCGTCCAGCCAGTCCCGGGTGAGCGCGTCGTCCTCGATCGCGTCGTGCAGCCAGGCCGCCGCGATCTGCTCCTCGCTGCCCCCGCGGGCGGCGACGCCGTGGGCGACCGCGGCCAGGTGCTCGGTGTAGGGCCGGCCGGACTTGTCGACCTGCCCCTCATGGGCGCGACGGGCGAGGCTCTCCACCTCGGCAAGGCTCAGATACTCCACCAGGCCATGCTAGGGCGTGGCCGGCGATTCCCGTCGGGCGCGCGAAGTGCCGGACCCGCCTCGAGGCCTGCGTCCGGCCGGTGCCGAGCCACCGCCGTCCACCCGCCGGGCCCCGCCGAACCACCGCGTTCGAACGCCTGATTGACTGCGCCGGTGCGTGGTTGCCGTACGCACCGTGCGGTGGCCGTACCGCTCCCGTCCGGCCTGCCCGGGTACCGGGCGGACCCCGTACCGCCGTTGCCGCTCCGACCAGCGAGGGACCATGCTGCTCTCCGGATTCGCCCCGATCTGGGCCCTGACCGGGGTGGGCTGGCTGCTCGCCCGGCGCGGGCTGCTGGGGCCGCAGGGCGAAACGGTGCTCGGACGGTTCGTCTTCCACGTCGCCATGCCCGCCGCCCTGTTCATGATGATCGCCCGCACCCCGCTGGAACGGTTCGCCAACACCTCGATGCTCGCGTTCGCCGCCGGGACGGCGCTCGCCATGGGACTCGGGCTCGCCCTCGCCGCCCTGCTCTTCGACCGCGGACCCGCCGACCGGGCGATCGGCTCGATGGCCGCCGGCTACGTCAACTCCGCCAACCTCGGCATCCCGGTGGCCGTGCAGGTGCTCGGCGACGCGACCTTCGTCGCCCCGGTCGTGCTGCTCCAGACCCTGCTGGTCACCCCGGTCGTCCTGACCGTGCTGGACGCGCACAACGGCGCACCCGACCGGCCCGGGGCCACGGCGGCCTCGCGCCGTGGCGCGTCGGCCCGCTTCGCCCGGCGTCTGCTCACCCTGCCCCTGCGCAACCCGATCCTGCTCGCGGCCGCCCTGGGCGCAGCCGTCTCGGCCCTGCACTGGCGGCTTCCCGCCGACCTCGCCCGCTGCTTCGAACTCCTCGGCGGCGCGGGCGTACCGACCGCCCTGGTCGCCCTCGGCATGTCGCTGCACGGACCGCCGGCGGCCCCCGGCCGGACCCGGATCGCGGAGACCGGCACGGCGGTCGCGGTGAAGACGCTGTTCCAGCCGCTCGCCGCCTACGCGGTCGGGGCGTACCTGCTCCGCCTCCCGCCGGACCAACTGCGCACGGTGGTGCTGTTCTCGGCGCTGCCCACCGCGCAGAACGTGTTCGTCTACGCCCGCGAGTACGGGGCGGGCAGCGCGCTGGCCCGGGACGCGGTGCTCTGGTCCACGCTGGTGTCGATGGCCACGCTGTCGGTGGTGGGGCAGCTACTGCCGGGGTGAGCCACCGGCTCCGGGCGCGTCGGGTGGGGCTGCGGAGCGGGTGGGGCCGGCGGACGGTCCTTTCCTCGGCCTGGCCGGGGGGGCGGGTCGGATGCGGGGCGCCCCCGTGGTCACTCCTCGCGGGCGGCGGCGACCACCTCGGTCATGGCCTCCAGGAACCGGCGGGCGGTGGCGAGTTCGGTGTCGTCGAACCGCCCCATCGCCGCGACCAGATCGCCGATGAGTCCGCCGAAGAAGGTCTGCCCCGTCTCCATCGCCCGCGGCTCCACCAGGAGCAGGACCCGGCGGCGGTCACCCGGGTCGCGCTCGCGGCGGATCAGGCCCAGCCGTTCCAGCCGGTCGACCAGCCCGGTCGTACCCGCCGAGTTGAGCCGCAGCGCCTCGCCGAGCCGCCCCGGGGTGACCACCGTGCCCGCGCGGGCAGCGTCCAGCAGGTGGATCAGCGCCCGAAGGTCGGTCGGGTGCAGTCCGTTCCGGGAGGCGAACTCGGCGCCGAACAGGTCGAGTTCGACGGTCAGCCCGCGCAGCAGGTGGACCAGCTGCATCGTCGGCGGCTGCTCGGCGCCGCCGACCGCAGTCGGTGCCGGCGCCGGTGTCGGTGACGGTCCCGGCGCTGTGGCCGCCCCGGTTGCCTCTCCTGCCTCGTCCACCCCTGGTGCCCCTTCCGTCGCGGCGGATTCCGTGCCTATTCTCTCGCTCAGCGAGAATATTGCCCAGCGAGTGAATACGCCACCCCGGGAGGCCGCATGTCCGCACGCACCGCCACCACCCGCACCACCGTCGACCCGGCCTTCCTCGCCGCGTACGACGCCCTGCTGGCCCGCTGGCCGCTCCCGGTCGAATCCGTGGACGCCCCCACCGAGCACGGCACCACCCGCGTCAGCATCTGCGGCCCGCGCGAGGGCACGCCGCTCGTCCTGCTGCACGGCGGCGGCGCCACCTCCGCCTCCTGGCTCGCCACCGCCGGAGCGCTCGGCGCCACCCACCGCGTCCACGCCGTCGACCTGATCGGCGACCCCGGGCGCAGCGTCCACAACGGCCGCCCGCTCGGCAGGCTCGACGGCCTGCTCGGCTGGCTGGACACCGTGCTCGACCAGTTGGGCCTCACCGCCACCGACCTGTGCGGTCACTCGTACGGCGGCTGGATCGCCCTCCAGTACGCGCTGAACCGCCCGGCCCGCGTCGAACGGCTCGCCCTGCTGGACCCCACCCAGTGCTTCACCGGCTTCCGCCCCGGCTATCTGCTGCACGCCCTGCCGCTCTTCCTGCCACCCCGGTCGGCCGCCCACGGCCGAGCACACGCCTACCTCGACTGGGAGAGCGGCGGGACCGCGCTCGACGCCGACTGGCGCGAGCTGTTCGCCCTCGGCCACGCCCGCTTCCCCTCCGCCCGCCCGGTCACCGGCCCGCGCCCGGCCGCCGAACGACTGCGCGGCATGACCACCCCCACCCTGGTCGTGCTCGCCGGCCGGAGCCGCACCCACGACCCGCAGCACGTCGCCGGCCTCGCCCGCCGCACCCTCCCCGGCGCCGCCACCACCGTCCTCCCGGACGCCTCCCACCACAGCCTCCTGTTCGCCGAGCCGGAGCGACTGAACGGCCTGCTTACGGAGTTCCTGCGGCGGGGCTGAGCGCGAGCGGGGCTGAGCGCGAGCGGGGCTGAGCACGAGCGGGGCTGAGCACGAGCGGCCCCGCGACCCGGCGGACAGGCGGCTCCGCCGGCTCGCGGAAAGCCCAGCACGGGCGGTCGGCGGTCGGGCCGGCACGGTCGGACCCGGGGGCGGGGTTCGTCCGCTGCGGCAGCGCTACCGGCAGGTCGGCACCCGGGGCGGGCGTCAGGCGGTCGGATTCCGGGTGCCCGCCGCAAGGAGTCCGCCGATCAGGGCCCGGAGGGCCGGGGCGAGCCTGTCGCAGTGGGCGCCGGGGCCGCGGTAGGGGTCGGCGGCCAGGGCTTCGGCGAGGGCGGGCAGGCGTTCGGGGTCGACTGCGGTGAGGAGGGCGCGGCGCTGGCTGGGCTCGCGGGGCGGGCGGACGGGGTGTTCGGAGAGCAGTTCGCCGAGCACCAGTTGCCAGCAGGCGCGGAAGGCGGCCAGTGCGGGGGCCGGTGCGAGGCCGGCGGCCCGCAGGTCGGCCAGGCAGGCGTCGTTGAAGGCGAGGGCGTTCGCGGCGACGAGTTCGCCCTTGATCAGGATGTGCAGCACCCAGGCGTGGCCGGCCATGTAGTCGTGGGCGTCGACGAGCCGCCGCAGCAGCCGGGTTGCGGGGTCGCCGCCGGGCACGTCGACCGGCAGGCCCTCGGCGATCTGTTCCAGGACGGCGAGCAGCAGCGCGTCGCGGTCGGCGACGTGCCGGTAGAGCGAGGCGGGCGCGGTGCCGAGTTCGGTCGCGACGCTGCGCATGGTGAGCGCGTCGATGCCGTCGCGTTCGATGACCCGCCGACCTGCGGCGACCACGCCCGCGGCGGTCAGTCCCGGCCGGGGGCGGCGCGGACCGTAGCGGCCGCGCTCGGGTTCGGGCACCGGGGCCGGGGCGGCGCCGGGGGCGGGCTGGCTGCGGTTCGGTGCGGGGGCCGGAGCGGCGGCTCGGCGTTCCTCTGGCATTCCGTCATCCTGGCATGCCCGCACAGGCGCGCCCCTGCAGGGCGAGCGACCTTCACGCGCCCCCACTCCCCTTTCACCGCTCGTGCGCCGTCATCACCTGCACGGTTGCCGCGGGCTCGAAGTAAGGCTTACCTTACGCGAACAACGTTCGCAATGGAGGCCGCCATGTCCGACGCCCTGCCCGAAGCCCCACCGGAAGCCGTACCCGAAGCCGCACCGAAGGGCCCGGCCGGATCCGTCACCGCCCCGGGTCCCGCCCGCCGCGGCTCGCCGCCGGACGACGGATCCCACCGCCGGACCGCCACCGGTCCGGGCACCGCCCTGGTACTGATCGCCGCCTGCCTGTGTCAGCTGGTGGTCAACCTGGACGCCAGCGTCGTGAACATCGCACTGCCCGCCGTCGACGAGGCCCTGGGGTTCTCGGAGAGCGCCCTGCCCTGGGTCGTCAACGCCTATGCACTGGCCTTCGGCGGGCTCCTGCTGCTCGGCGGACGGATCGCCGACCTGGTCGGCAACCGGCGCGCCATGGTGGCCGGCCTCGTCCTCTTCGGCCTGGCCTCCGTACTCGGCGGCTTCGCCCAGAACCCGGGCCAGCTGATCGCGGCCCGCGCCGGCCAGGGCGTGGCCGGCGCGCTGCTCGCCCCGATCAGCCTGACCGTGATCATGGTGACCTTCCCCGAAGGGCCGGCCCGGACCCGGGCCGTGGGGATCTGGTCGACGGTGGCGGCCGGCGGCAGTGCACTCGGCGTCCTGCTGGGCGGGCTGCTGACCGACCTGCTCGACTGGCGGTGGGTGATGTTCATCAACGTGCCGATCGTCCTCCCGGCCCTCGTCCTGGCCTGGCGCGCCGTACCCGCCACGCGTCCGCAGCCCACCGGCCGGCCGGACGTCGTCGGCGCCGTACTCGCCTCCGCCGCGATGACCGTCCTCGTCCACGGACTGCTGGCCACCGAACGGCATCCCTGGGCCTCGGCCCGCACCCTCGGCACCCTCGGCACCGCCGTCCTCCTCGGGGGCGCGTTCCTGCTGTGGGAGGCGCGCGTCGCCTCGGCACCGATCGTCCGGCTCGGCGTCCTGCGCAACCGCACGGTCGGGGTGGCGAGCCTGCTGGTGACCCTGGTCGGAGCCTCGATGGTGGTCGGGTTCTACTTCTGCTCGCTGCACCTGCAGAACGTGCTCCACTACGGACCGCTCGCCGCCGGCGCCGCCTTCCTGCCGTTCTGCGCGGGCACCGCCGCCGGCAGCCTCGTCGCCGGACGCCTCACCGCACGCTTCGGCAGCCGCGCGGTACTGACGGCCGGACTGCTGCTGACCTCGCTCGGGATGCTCTGGTTCGGCAACCTCGGCGTCGACTCCGACTTCCTCACGGACTTCCTCGGCCCCTCCGTGGTGGCGTCCGTCGGAGTCGGGATCTGCATGGTCGCCAACACCGCGATGGGCACCACCGGGGTCGACCCGCGCGAAGCCGGCCTGGTCAGCGGACTGCTCAACACCGGACGCCAGTGCGGCGGCAGCATCGGCCTCGCCGTGCTCACCGCCGTCGCGGTCGCGGCCACCCGACGGGAGGCCGAACAGGGCGGGTCGCCGCTCGCGGCACTCGCCGCCGGCTACGACCGGGCGTTCCTCGCCACCGCGGCCCTGCTCGCACTGGCGGCTGCACTCGCCGCGGTATTCGCTCCGGCCCGGAGGGCGTAGCGGCGGGAGGGGCGTCCCGTACGACGGGCGGGCGGGGCGGCCGGGAAGCGGGGGCGGGAGGCCGGCGGGCCAGGCACGGCAGGCCGAGCGTCCCGTACGAGGGCGAGGCGGGCGGCGGCCCGCCGAGCAGCACGTGGGCAACCAGCGGCGGACGCGCGCGACACACAGACGCAGGCCCCGGGCGCGCCCGACGGGCGGCCGGGGCAGCGCCGCAGCGCGCCGTCCGGCCGTCCGCCGGTGGCTCGTCGTCCCGCCGGAGTTCGCGGGCGGGATCCGTCAGTAGATCAGGTAGCTGGGGCGGTGGCCCTCGTCCTCGATCTCCCCGGTGGCCTGGGCCCGCAGCTTGCGGGACAGCTCCTCCAGTGCCCGGGAGGCCGCGACCTCCTCGCCGATGCGCGCGAGCGGACGGTCGTCCGCGCTCTTGACCGCCTCCCCGTGGGCACTGAGGCCCGGGGCCCTGGCCCCGGTCAGTCTTGCGTTGCATCCCGTGTGCACGCCGTCTTCCTCGAAGCTCAGCTCCACATCCCATTGGTTGTGCATGCCACACCTCCTGGCGCCGACCGATCGCGCCTGACCAGCCCGTACGGCTGCTCACACCAGCGTGCGCCCGCCGCGCCCGACCCGGCAAGCGCGCAAGGGCCGCACCCGCCGCCGGACGGGGCCGGGCCGCGCCGGGGCGGGGGCGTCGGCTCCGGCCCGGCTGTAGTCTGGA
>NZ_JBSGXP010000071.1:0-40508 GCF_053610105.1 Kitasatospora sp. NPDC054939
TCCCCGCCGACGGCACCGGCTCGCACCGCATCGTCCTCACCGGCACCGCCGACACCTTCACCGACCCCGACGGCTACACCTGGGAGAGCGCCGCACAGCTCGCCCCCGCGCTGTCCTGACACCCGGCCCGGTCCTACCGGTCGCCCGGTGAACACTCGCCGATGTGGCAGCCCCTGGCCCGGATGTCCGGCCCGTACGTCGTCCGTAGTGAGGCGCCGACACAGCAAACAGGAGAAAGATCATGAAGTTCTGGACCCACGTCGAGCCACCCGAGCCCATGCGGGGTCTGGAGGTTCCGTCCGAGGTGATGGCAGCGCTCGGCGGGGGCGCCCGCCCGCCGGTGACGATCACGGTCAACGGGCATTCCTGGAAGAGCCGGGTCGCCATCATGCGAGGACGCCACTTGCTCGGCCTCAGCAACGCCAATCGGCAGGCCGCGGGTGTCGCGATCGGCGAGGAGGTCGAGGTCGAGCTGGTGCTCGACACCGAGCCGCGCGTCGTCGTCGAGCCCGCGGACTTCGTCCGAGCCCTGGACGAGGACCCCGTGGCCCGCGCCGCGTACGACGGTCTCACCCAGAGCCGCAAGCACGAGCACGTGCGCGCCATCGAGAGCGCGAAGAAGCCCGAGACGCGCCGGCGGCGCATCGAGAAGGCCATCGCCGCCCTGCGGGGCTGACCTCGAAGCCCAGTACTCCGGCGGCACGGCAATCGTCGTAGGGAGGTCTGGCCCTGTTCCCGGCCCGGCGAACCCCGGTCGGCTCAGCCCGGCCGGAGCTCCCCGTCCTGCCCTGCCCTCGGCGCCCAGGAGCACCACCCGGGCCGCGCCGGCCCGCGACATCCTGTGCCTGCCGGCGACGTCCTACACCTGCGCCGGATCGTGTCCCACTGTGCGAGCGGACGAGTCACGCAACCGGTGGTCAACGATCTTCCGCGCCCCATCGGGGACCGATTCCGACCGACCTCGTCCCGCGGGCACATCGGCCGCCCATTCCCCGTTGGTGGGGTGCCGCGTGCTGCCCGCGGCCGCCTCGGCCAGCACGGGCTCCCCGGTGACCGTCGGCCACCAGAGGATCAACCTCAACGTCGCCGTGGCCGCACCGGTGAGAGTGCCCAGGGCCGGGGGATCGGTCGGCGGGCACGGGAAGGCACCGCGCGGACCATGGCCATGTCCAGGTCGACGGAGCTGCGGATCTCGGCCTGTCCATGAGCGGCGGGCGATCGCGAGGTCCGATCGGGCAGGGCCCTACTACTCCTGGACCTCGTGGACCCAGGCAGTCAGGCCTGCCAGGAAGCCGGCGCGTTGGTCGGTGGTGAGCCCGTCCAGGGCGCGCAGCAGGGGTTCGGTGCGGCGGACGATGAAGGTTTCGAGGTGGGGGCGGTACTCGGCGGAGAGCGAGATCAGGACGCGGCGCCGGTTGGCCGGGTCCTGGGCCCGTTCGACGATCCCGGCCCGGTTGAGTGCGCCCACGAGTTCGCTGGCGGTGGGCAGGGAGACGTGCAGCCGCCGGGCGATCTCGCCGACGGCCAGTGGCGGTCCTGCCAGCAGTTGCGGCAGGACGGCGCCGTGGCGCGGCGTCAGTCCGTGGGCCTCCATGGCCGCGCGCAGCGGCTCGGGCATCAGGCCGCGCACCTCCGCGCCCCGGAAGTACGGCTCCAGCAGCGGCACGAGAGCGGCGACTTCGACCTCGGCGGGGGTGGGCTTCCGCGGCTGGGTTCCGGTGTTCTGGCTGTGCGGCATGCGGCGAGTGTATATGGTTCGGATATCCAAACTGTTTGGACATCAGAAGGGTTGGTTCCCGCATGCCCGCAACCAGCTACCGCGATGCACTCAACGACGCCCTGGAACGCCTGGACGACCTCGGCTACGAACGCGGCGAAGGCGTCGACCTCGCCAACCACGGGCCGATGGGCGCCGAAGCCCTCGCCCTGCTCGGCCAGGAGGATGAGGTCGCCCGGTGGGTCGGCCGCTACCGCCGGGCGATGGAGCACCACGAGCCCCCGGCCGCGCGGTTCGCCCTCGACCCGGCCGACGAATCGTCCTGGCGACCCGCCCTCGGCTCCTTCCACCGCGCCGGGGACTGGGAACGCCTCTTCACCCGCCAACTGGCCGAGGCCCACTGGCGGGAGGTGCTGGTCCGTTGGTGGCCACGGCTGCTCCCGGGCCTGTTCGCCGGCCTCACCCACGGCCTCATCCGCACCGCCCACGCCGTACGCGGCCTGGACGCCGCAGGCGCGAACCCGACCGCCCTCCAGCTGAACGAACTGGCCCGCGGCCTCGCCTACTGGGCCGCCCGCTACACCGAACTACCCGGGCGGCCCCGGCTGCACGGCCCGTACAGCCTGCGCGCCGCGGTCGCCGCCCTCCCCCGCACACCCCTGGACGGCCCGGCCGGGCCCCAGGCCGCCCGCCACCGCCTCGACACCCTCGCCGAACTGCCCGGCTACACCACATCGTTGCACTGGCTGACCCCGCACGACGCCCCCCGCCTGCTCAGCGACATGACGGCCCAGTTCGCGGACGTCTACCTCGGCCACCCCGAGGTCTACCCCGTCCCACTCATCCACGGCCTCACCGCACCCGCCGCCGCCCGCCTCCTCCTCCCGCACCTCCCGTACGAGCAGTACGAGCCCACGCTCGCCCGGCTCTGGCAGATCCACACGGCCTTCCTGCTCGCCTTCACCACCGACCGCCGAGACGAGGACACCGACGCCTGGCACCACGAACTGCCCGAACTACCCCCGCTCAACGAACTCGGCGCCCGCGCCGCCGAACACGGCGACGAACACGTCATCAAGTTCACCGAGGCATGCCTGCGCGAGTACGCACTGCGCCCCGACCCCCGCTACCCCGCCGCCGCATTCGCCGCGCAACGGCGGATCACCCGGCTGGACGACGGCGGCGGGGTGTCCGGAGCCTCCGGACGCTGAGTCCGGCACCGGCCCGCCCGCGTCGGCTGGAGCCCCGGACGGCGAGCCCGCGATCGTGACGCCCGGGAGGCCGTGTGGTCGCTCGCAGGTCAGCCCCGGGGTGTCAGGGCTGCGTCAGCCGGGGCGGGTGCCTGCGTCTTGACGCAGTACTCCTGCTTGCCCCAGATGCCGTCGCAGTACTGCCAGCGCTGCTGGTGCCACCCGGGTCCCAGAATCTGGCACCAGTCGTTGAAGCCGTGCGGGTGGCAGGCGAGCCACTGGCCCTCCTCGTCCTGGGCCGTGTCGGTGCGATGCGTGTCGGTGCGGCGCGGTGCGTGGCGGAGCGGGTCTGGGCCTGGGCGGGTGCCGTGAACAGGCCGGCCGCGAAGATCGCGGTGAGCAGAGTCGCGGTCGCGCGTCGTACGGTCATGGGTGGTCGTCTCCTGGTCGTTCATTGCCGCCGGTGGGGGCGGGACTCGCCCCGGCGCCGGGCGTGGCTCGCGTCCCGCCCGGCACCGGGGCGTTCATCCCTCGGTCTGTCACTCCGGCAGGGGCTTGACGATCGTGTGGGTGATGACCTGCCCCTGGATGGTCTTGAGTTCGAGCTTCTGTTGTCCGGCCGGCTGGGTGGCCTTGACGGTTGTCGGCTCGGTGGTGGTCTCGGCGGCTTCGGGCTCGTCCGCGCTGGTCTCGTCGGGCTGGTCGTCGGCCATGGACGGTCTCCTTCTGTCGTGTCCGGGTCGGGCTCAGTCGATCTTCCCAGCGGCGGCGTGGAGTAGTCGGTCGACTACCGGCCAGCGGGGGCGCGCGGTAGTGGCCGGGATGATTCGTCGAACAAGCATGGGCGGACGCCGTCCGGGTGCACGGTGTTTCAGCAGGGCCTGCCGGGACCAGGAGTCATCCGACCCGAGGAAGGCCGATGCCGGGAGGCCCTGGTTTGTCCACCATCGAAGCTCGTGCGAAGAAGAGCAGGACGTCGTCGACACCGTCACCGCCATCCTGCAGACCTGACCCGCAGCCGGCCGTCCGTGACATGACGCGCGGACCCGCGGCATACCGGTGGCGCTCGTCCTGACGGCCCACCACCAGCCCGGGGGCGGCCGCGGCCGCCGACGGACGCCGTCCTGCCCACCCCACGAACGACTCACGAGAGGGACAGCAGTGTGACTGGCTCTGCCACGTACCATTTCTATGCGGTTCAGGACGGTCCGGCCTCGTTCCGGGACGACGGGGATACGTTCGCACTGTCGGTGATCGACCCGGTGGCCGGTGAGCTGGTCGGTACCGTGCGGGTGCCGGGCCGGCGTCCCGGGAGGATGGTTGCGCATCCCGACGGCAGCCGCCTCTACATCCCGGTCGAGAGCGGCTACGGCGGCTTCGTGGTCCTCGACCCCCTCACCCTCGCTGTCACGGCCCGCTACGACGGCGGGGACCGGCCCCAGGACATCGCCCTGTCCACCGACGGCCAGCACCTGTACGTTGCCTTCGCCGAAGGCGAGGGCAGGGTCCTGCAGCCCGCAACTCTCAAGGAAACGGGGCGGTTCCCCGCCGGCGGGGGCAGGGTGAGTACGGCAGCCGACGGCACGCTCTGCGTCCTCGAAGACCCGATGACGTGTGTGCTGCTCCGTCCCGGAACAGACCCGAAGGAACGGCGGGAGATCAGGCTTCCCCACACCACGGGGAACGTGGTGGCGGGGGCGCCGACCGCCTGGCGGCCGCCGCACCCGCCGCCGGTGCGCTCCTATCCCGCCCGCTTCAAGCGGGGCGGCTTCGCCTACTGGTACAGGTCCGGGTACTTCATGCCCGGCAACTATCACCAGGCCGGCGCGGGCGTGCCGATCCCTGCCGCACCGGATGTCGTCAAGGGTCGCTACTGCAGGGACCGCAGCGGCACCCCGTGGAACCCCGTCATCTGGCCGGTTGGATCGTACAAGCACTTCTACAAGGTTCCCGAGTGGTCGCACGGCTCTGACGAGACCTATGTCGACGAGGACGACATCGAGTCCACCTAACCAGGGCCTGCCCCTCCGATCAGGTGACTGCTTGGCGGATCCTTCGGAGTGACGGCACGCCATATCCACGAGATGGCCTCCTGACCTGCACGGTTCAACCGCTCGGGGCTTCCCTGAGCAGGGGGCTCGGCCTCGGTGTCATGCGCGTGGACGACGGGGCCGAGATCCCGTGCTTCGGTCGGCTATGTCAACGTGCAACGTGCATGGACGTCCCGCTCAGCGGAAGTCCGCCGCGTGGTCCACCGCCCACTCCTGGAAGGATCGGGCCGGGGTGCCCGTGATGCGCTCCACTTCGTTGTTGACCGGCTCCGGGTTGTCGATCATCTCCGCCTGGGCCGGCAGCACGGCCTCCACCAGCTCGGCCGGGTAGCCTGCGGCCTTCATCTGCTCGGCGGCCTCGTCCAGCCCGATCTCCTCGAACCGCACCGGCCGCCCGATCGCCTCGCCGATCAGGGCCACCTGCTGGTCCTGGGTGATCAGTTCGGGGCCGGTGAGCAGGGGGCGGGCGCCGAGCAGGGCGTCGGTCGTCAGCGCCCGGACGGCGACCGCGGCAATGTCCGCCTCGTGGATCAGCGGACGGGCCAGCCGTGCCAGCGGTGCCCGTACCGCACCGGTGGTGCGGACCTCCTCCGCCCAGCCCAGCGTGTTGCTCGCGAACCCGGTGGGCCGCAGCGCCGTCCACTCCAGTCCCGATGCCTCGACCAGCCGCTCCAGCTCCGTGTGGAACATGGTGATCGCCTCGCCCGGCTTCTCCTTCCCGCTCCCGACCCCGGCGGACGACAGGTACACCACCCGTCGAGCGTGCTTCCCGATCGCGTCGATCACGTCCGACGCGCCCTCAGCGCCCAGGAACGGCCATACCAGGAAGACCGAATCGACGCCTTCCAGAGCCGCGCCCAGCGACGCGGGATCACCGAGATCGCCGCGCACCGCCTGCACACCCTCCGGGAGGTCCGACTCCCCTCGCACCAGCGCCCGCACGGTCACGCCTGCCGCGTGCAGTTGGGTCACCACCGCGCCGCCGACCTTGCCAGTCGCGCCGGTCACCAGAATCACGGGCTGTGTCATCGGAATCTCCTCGTCTCGCCGTTCGATGACACGACTCTCGTACATCAACCATGGTTCAAGTCAAGCGCCGGCCGGTGGGGGTGGCTGGAGTGACGAAGTTCGATCGGGCCGCACCAGGAGGGCTACCTGCGAGCCGAGCCGGTTAATGGGTTGCAGGCCTCCGTGATGGAGTGTCAGATCCTGGCTATGACGATTGTGCTGGGAACGCCGGCTGCAGGCGGGGTGCGCGAGGCCATGGGCGCACTGCGGGAGTGGCAGTACGACGGAGCGCCGATGCAGCTGCATCCGGGGGACATCGGCTGGAACTGTCGGTTCGGAACGGCTGAGACGGCCGCGGTGGTTCGGACCTGGAGCCGGGGCGGACGGATCCTCGCCGTCGGGATGCTGGACTCGCCGACGGTGCTGCGGATGACGGTCGCTCCCGACGCCTTCCAGGACGAGGACTTGGCGCGGCGGCTTGTTGAGGACATCTCGCTGCCTGAGCGCGGCGTGCTGCCGGAAGGCGCGGTGTCCGTCGAGGCACCGCTGGGCCTGCCGCTTCACGACCTGCTGGCCGAGGAGGGCTGGGGCGTCGACGAGCCGTGGACGCCGCTCTTCCGCGACCTCGCGGAAGCGGTGGAGGACCCCGGGGTGCGGATCAGGGCGATCGGCCCGGAGCAGGCGCAGGACTTCGCCGATGTTCTGCGGTCGGCGTTCAACACCTCGCGGCCTACGCGCGAGTACTGGCATGCGATGTCGGCCGGGCCGTTCCATGCCGACGCCCGCTGCCTGGGCGCCTACGACGACCAGGGCAACCCGGCGGCGGTGGTGACGGTCTGGTCGGCCGGCCCGGGCAAGCCGGGACTGGTCGAGCCGATGGGCGTCCACGAGGACCACCGCGGTCGCGGATACGGCCGGGCGATCACCGTCGCCGGGGCGGCCGCGCTGCGGGAGATGGGCTCGTCGAGCGTTCGGGTGTGCACGCCGAGCTCCAACGTCGGCGGCGTCGCCACGTACAAGGCGGCCGGGTTCGAGGCGAGGCCGGAGATCGGCGACCGGATCCGCAAGGCCTGACGCTGATACAGTCCGGGCCCTTCGTCCGGGGGGCCGCCGGGCGGAGCTGCCGGCAGCTTCGTTGCGGTGCAGGTGATTTGTCGCCGGTCGTGGCAGATGCGGGCGCGGTGTTGACGGTGGCAGCGCCATCGTGACCAGCCCAACGGTGTTCGCGGGCTGGTCACGGCCGAGGAGCAGAGTGGCCCGCTACCCCGGTATCCGGGCTCGCAGGGCCTGGACGAACCAGCCGAGCGCCCCTGCCAGGCTTTCCGGGGGAGACCAGCCGTTGATCACTGCGAGCAACCGAAGGTACCGCTCCCGGCGAGGGTCGTTCGCGGTCTCCAGCCGTGTCAACAGCCGACGCCGAAGATCAACGTCGTCGGCGCTGCCCAAAGCGTGCGCGTACTCGGCCATGACCGCCGCGACGACCGGATCGGCGTGGTGCGAGGCAGGGTCGATGCCGGCTGCCAGGGCGGGGCCGACGTGGTCGCGGACCGCTGCGGCAGGCCCGCGGTGCAGGCCCGCGGTGCCAGCCTGGGCACGATCGGCCACGTAGTGGTCGGCCAGGCGCCGCATGCCGGCGCGAAAGTCCGGATCCTGGGACAGCTCGGCCAACTCCACCCACGCCTCGACCTGCTCGGTCTCGGGGCTGTCGGGCAACTCGGGGGTCATCGACCGCATGATCCCCAGGAATTCGGGATGGGCGTCCAGGCCGCCGAAGGCGGTGTCGAGGAAATCGTCGATCAGACGTCGGCGTTCGTCTTCGGAGAGCTTGGCCAGCTTGTGCATGAGATCCATCTCCTCAGGGGTGGACCCGCGCCTGGCCACCGCCGTCAGCACCGCGCGCCGCAGGCGCAGGGTGCTGATCTGCACGGCCAGCGCTTCGGCGTGCGCTGCGGCGACCTCGGGAAGCGAGATCTCCCGGTCCACGACCTTCCGGATCGTGGACAGGTCCAGTCCCAGGTCGCGCAGCGTCCGCACGAGGTCCAAGCGTGCGACGGCTTCGATGCCGTAGAGGCGGTAGCCGGCCGGGCTGCGGTCGGTCGGCGGCACGATCCCGCAATCGGAGTAGAACCGAATGGCCTTGACCGTCAGTCCGGTCCGCCGGGCCAGATCACCGATCGAGTAGAGCGTGTCGCCGTCCATGCCCTCACCCTCTCGCCTCCCCCTACTGGAGACTCAAGCCGATGGATCCTGAGGGCCATCGCAAGGGAGTGATTCGAGTCACGTCAATGCCCTCGGAACGCAACACCCCGTGATTCAAGGGCAGCGAACGCGTTCTCTGCGTCCGTCTGTAGTGACTGCGGCGTGGGCGGGTCCGGCTGTCCGCCCTTCAGCTGCATTGCTCCCGGCGCGCCGCGCCGATGCCGGCGGCGACCACCAGCGCGGTGCCGCCGGCCTGGACGGCGGTCGGGGTCTGGGAGATGAGGATGAGCCCGGCAAGCAGGCTGACGGCCGGTTCGAGGCCGACCAGGGTGCCGTAGGTGGTCTTGCTGATCCGTTGAAGGGCCGTCATCTCCAGCAGGAAGGGCAGCAGCGGCATCAGGGCCGCGATGCCTGCCGCTGCGGCGACGACACCCCATTCGAGGTTGGCGACGGCCGAGGGTGCGCCGAACGGTGCGCTGACCGCAGCGGCGACGGTGAGCGAGACGGCCAGGCCGTGCTGGGCGGTGAAGCGGCTGCCAACGTGTGCCGTACCTATCACGTACAGCGCCCAGCAGGCGGCCGAGGCCAGCCCGAACAGGACACCGGAGCCGCTGATCGCGCCGGTCCACGGCGAGGTGAGCAGCAGGACGCCGATCGCGGCGAGCGCGAGCCAGCCGAGTTCGGAGCGGCGCTTGGAGGCTGCGACGGCGACGGTGAGCGGGCCGAGGAATTCGAGCGCGGTGGCGGTACCGAGCGGCACTCGTGCGGCCGCCTCGGAGAACGACAGCATCAGTGCGGCGCTCACGGCGCCGAGCAGCGCGGTGGCGACCAGGTCGCGCCGCGACGCGGCGCGCAGCGCGGGCCCGAGCGAGCGGCCGGTGCAGGCGAGCAGGATGACGGCGGCGAACGCGATCCGCAGCCAGGTGGTGCCGGCCGGGCCGATGGAGTCGAAGAGTTCGGTGGCGAGCGCGCTGCCGGTGTGCAGGAGGACCATGGCGGCGAGCACGAGTACGGGGCCGGGAACCCGCCGCCGGGTACCCGTCCGGAAAGACTTCACAGCTGTCCGGCGCCCGGCGTCGGCAGCGGTGGAGGTGGTGGTTGATACGGTCACACAGTCATCTGATCGCCCGCGGGCTGTTTCCGTCCACGGTCTATTGGTGGAGTGATCAGCCACCATCAGTGGACAATGTCGCCATGGAACCCTTCGGTCGGCTGCCCGACCTCACCCGGTTGCGCCTGCTGGTCGAGCTGGACCGGCTCGGCACGATGGCGGCCGTGGCCGACCGCACGGGGTACGGCACCTCGGCGATCTCCAAGCACCTGGCGGTGCTGGAGCAGGAAGTCGGCGTGCCGCTGCTGCGGCCGGTCGGCCGCCGGGTGCGGCTGACGCCCGCGGGTGCGCGGCTGGTGGAGCACGCGGCGGGGATCCTGGCGGCGGTGGCGGAAGCGACGGCCGAGCTGCGCGGCGGCACGGAGCCGGCCGGCCGGGTGCGACTGGCCAGCTTCTACACGGCGGTGGAGCCGGTGGTCCTGCCGGTGGTGGCTCGGATGAGTCGGCTCCATCCACAGGTGGAAATGGAGGTGTCCGAGCAGGAGCCGGAGCGGACCGTGGAGCTGCTGCGGTCCGGCGAGGCCGATCTCGGGGTGGTGTACGACTACAGTCTCGTGCCGCATCCGTGGCCGTCGGAGCTGAGCGCCCGGAAGTTCGAGGAGCAGCCGCTGTACCTGGTTGTACCGAGCAGCCACCCGGACTCGCAGCGGCCGGTCGCGCTGTCGGAGCTCGCCGCCTTCGCCGAAAGCGGCTGGATCGCCAACTCCCGCGGCACGGACGACGACGAGCTGGTGCACCGGGTGTGCGCGATGGCCGGTTTCGTCCCCCGGATTCCGCATCGGATCGACAGCCTGCACCTCGTGAACAGCCTGGTCGGTGCGGGCCTGGGGGTGGCGGTGCTGGCCGAGTCCTGCATCGAGCGCGACCGTACGGATGTGGCCTTCCGCCGCCTCGACCCGCTGACCGGCACCCGCCGCAGCTTCCTGATCACCCGCGCCGGCCAGTGGACCTGGCCCCCGATCGCCGCCGTCGCCGCCCTGATCCGCACCCGCTGACCGCAGCCCGCCCGGCGCAGCGGATGACTTCCGCCTTCACCCTTCCACTCGCGCGCACCCACCCACCTGCCCCGGGCCGCCCGGGCCGCCGGCCTCGGCCCGGCCCTCCCGTCCGCCGCCGGCATGGCGAGATTGCGAACTTCACCGGCTACGGTTTGCCTTCACCGCTACCGTGGAGCCACGGCCACGCCAAGGCCGTGCACCCCCGGGACGTTCGGTACCGCCCCGGGTCGTCACCGCGGTGCCCCCGTCAGGCACCCGAAGGAGCAGCCAATGAGCCACGACAGTGCGGCAACCGACCGCGAACCCGTCCCCGACCGGTCCGCCGAAGCCCTGCGCTCCTGGGCCCAGGCCGAGCGCACCCAGGCCGACGAGCTCGCCGGGCTCCTGGAGGACATCGCCGCCAACGGCCTGCCCCGCCCCGAGAACTGCCTGCCGTGGACCGACCTGCGCGACCAGCACCTCGCCGAGCTCGCCGACGGGCAGACTGCGCAGCGTGTCGCCTAGCCACGCCCCCCGACGGGCCGAAGTCCTCCTTCACCCGCCGGCCACCCGCCAGCTTGAGAAACTGACCGCCGCCGAGACGCACCGCCTCGACCGCGCTCTGGTCGCCATCTCGGTACGCCCCGACCTCGGCACGCTGCGCCCGGAAGCGCCGCTGCGCGACTACCGCGACGAGGTGGAGGGCGTGCGCGTGGTCTACTTCGCCACCGCCCTGCACACGATGGTGATCGCGGTCTACGTCGAAGCCTGACCGCCCTGCGGTCGTCCGTCCGGCCGCCGGTGGGTAGCGGCCGCCGGGCGGGCGGGGTGACGGCTGCGCCATGGTGGCGGCGGGATGGTGCTCCGGACTCGTGCCGGTCGGTCCGCGATGCCGTGTCGGCTCGTGGCTGTCAGTCGGCCGGCAGGACTTCCAGGCCGAGTGCTTTGAGTTGCTCGACGACTGCGTCGTGGGGGTCGGCGTCGGTGATCAGTCCGCTGACCTTCTCCCAGGGCAGGACGCGGAACCGTGAAGCGGTGCCGATCTTCTCGGAGGAGGCGAGGATGTAGGTGTCCGCGGCCCGTGCGGCCAGGGCGCGCTTCATCGCGGCCTCCTCCGCGTCAGCGGTGGTCAGTCCCGCTTCGGGGTGCACGCCGGTGACGCCGAGCAGGCAGAGGTCGGCGGAGATGTTCTGCGCGGCCTCGACCGCGGCGGCGCCGCAGGCGACCGCCGAATGCTTGAAGATCCGGCCTCCGAGCAGGAAGAGCTCCGCCTGCGGATGGTCGAGCAGGGCCGCGGCGATCGTCGGGCTGTGGGTGATGACGGTGCAGGCCAGGTCCTGGGGGAGTGCGTGGGCGACGGCGAGGGCGGTGGTGCCGCCGTCGAGGATCAGGGTGCCGCCGGGCCGTACCAGTGCGGCGGCCGCAGTGGCGACTTTCCGCTTGCCGTCCGGGGCCACGCTCTGGCGGGCGGCGTAGTCCACGACTGCCGGGGAGACGGGCAGCGCGCCGCCGTAGACCCGTTGGCAGAGTCCTTCGGCGGCAAGGTCGCGCAGGTCGCGTCGCACGCTGTCCTCGGAGATTCCCAGGTCGGCGGCGACGTCCTTGGCGACGATCTTGCCCTCGCGGGCCAGTAGGCCGAGGAGGTGGTCGCGCCGTTCGGCAGCCAGCATCCGTATTCTCTCCTGTTCTTTCACGTTTCTGCATGTATCGTAGCGCACATGCCCGACAAGCCCATGCTCATCCTCATCGCCGGCCCCTACCGCTCCGGCACCGACGGCGACCCGCAGGCCATGGCCGCCAACCTCGCCCGCCTCGAAACCGCCGCCTGGCCCGTCTTCGCCACCGGTCACCTGCCCGTGATCGGGGAGTGGATCGCCCTGCCCGTCCTGCGCTCGGCCGGCGCGGGCCCCACCGACCCGCTCGCCGACCAGGTCCTCTACCCGACCGCCGAGCGCCTGCTCGCGCACTGCGACGCCGTACTGCGCCTGCCCGGCGACTCCGCCGGAGCCGACCAGGACGTCGCCATCGCCCGGCGCCTCGGCCTGCCCGTCTACCACGACGTGGCCGAGATCCCCCGCCGCACCCCGCGGGAGGCGGCGTGAGCGGCCGCCCGGGCACCGACACCCCCGACCACCGCGGCCGCACCGGCCTCGACAGGGCCGGACGCGGCCTGGACCGCAACCCCGGAATCCGGGTCCGCGACGTCGAGCTCACCTCCCAGGGCTGGTACGTGCTGCGGCGCACCACCTTCGACTACCGCCGCCGCGACGGACGCTGGGAGACCCAGCAGCGCGAGACCTACGACCGCGGCAACGGCGCCGTGGTCCTGCCCTACGACACCGAACGCGGCTGCGTCCTGCTCACCCGCCAGTTCCGTTACCCGGCCTACGTCAACGACCACCCCGACGGCATGCTCGTCGAAGCCGCCGCAGGCCTGCTCGACGCGGACGACCCGCCCGCCGCCATCCGACGCGAGAGCGCCGAAGAGCTCGGCGTCACCCTCGGCCCGCTCACCCATGTCCTCGACGCCTACATGAGCCCCGGCTCCGTCACCGAACGCCTCCACTTCTTCGCCGCCCCCTACACGCCGGCCGACCGGACCGGGACCGGCGGCGGAGTTGAGGAGGACGGCGAGGACATCGAGGTCCTCGAACTGCCCTTCGCCCAGGCCCTCGCCATGATTCGCGACGGACGCATCGCCGACGGGAAGACCATCCTGCTCCTGCAATGGGCGGCCCTGGAGGGGCCGTTCGCCCCAGCGAGCGACCGCTGACAACGCCCCCACCCGCGGTGTTGCCCCGGCCGATCTGCAGCGCCGCATTGATCGGCCGAACGCCGGGGTGGGGGCCCGTCATGCCGCCCCGCCCGCACGCCGGTCGATTCTGACGGGCTGTCACATGCGCTGCCCAGGGAAAGGGCGTCTTCCGAGCCTCTGTCGTCCGACGACGCCGAACGCCCGGCAGCTGTGTTGCCGGGCGTGAAACCGAAGGGCGCAGTCAAGTAGGCGGCGACGGACTGGGCCGAGGAGCACCCGGCGGAGACATCAGCCGGGGCCCAGTTCTGATCCCCGGCCGGCGGCCCGCCCCTGCGACGCCGACTCCGTTGCGCTGACCGTCCGCGTGGACCAGGCCGAAGTCGTTGAGGTGGACCAGTAGCGCGTCAACCCAGGATGGACGTGCCGAGTCGGTCTTCCTCCGTTCCGAGCGCGCCGGCGGCGGACGATGGGGATCCCACACCACTCCGACCTGCCAGCGCGCGGCCGGGTGGTCGATCGGGGTGATCGCGACTTGGGCGGGTGCGATGCTGCGCACCCTTTCAGGCACCAACGCGGCCCCCACCCCGGCTGCCACCAGGGCAAGGACCGTCTGCAGGTCATTGGCGTGCTGGATCACCTCCGGACGAAGCTCGCACGCGGCCAGGTAGGCGTCCACCTGCCCGGCGAGGCCCGGTCCTTTCACCCGCGCCAGCTGAACCAGCCCGTACTCCTCCATTGCCGCGCCGACGTCCCTGGGATCGGTCGACGGTCGTCGACTCCTGTCAGGCGGGGATGCCAAGGCCAGGGTGTCACTGCTGAGTTCGAGCACCTTCAGGCCGTCCCGGCCGGCAGCCGGATGTATCCCGCGTCCAGTTCGCCTCGGCGTACCCGCTCCTCCTGCACGCTGGACGGCATGTCGTCCAGCGTGACTCCGATCCCGGGGTGGCGGCGGCGGAACTCAGCCACGTCACGTGGCGCGAGATCGATGCTGGACATTCCGAAGCCGATCGACAGGTGGCCGGTGTCACCATCGGCGATCCGGCGGGCCCGCAGCACCAGGGCGTCGACGCGGTCAACGATCTCTCGGGCGTCGGGGAGGAGAGCCCGGCCCAGCTCGGTCGGTTCGGCGCCGTGCCTGCCACGCGTGAACAACAGGCCACCGACCTGCGCCTCCAGGACCTGGATCTGCTTGGTCCAGGTTGGGTTATCGACAACACCTCGGCGGCGACACCGAAGGTCCGATGGCCGGCGAGGGTGACGAAGGCACGCAGCAAACGTACTTCCATTCCTGCAGTGTATGGCACGGCTCCAAGGATTCATTGGACGAATGGGATGGGAGGCGGTGTACTGAAATCCCACCGACCTTCGAAGGAGTTCGATGTCGCAATCCACTGTTGTGCGCACCGCGACCGTGCAGTTCGAGTCCCGGCCGGGCGACAAGGCGTTCAACTCTCGCGGGTGGAGCACTATGCGAGGGCCGCGGCTGCTGACCAGGTGCGGCTGGTTGCGCTGCCCGAGATGTGCCTCCTCGGCTACTGGCACCTGACCAAGCGCCCTGCGGCCTACCTGGAAGAGGTGGCCGAGGCGTGGGACGGTCCGTCGGTGAGCGCGGTCGCCCGGCTCGCGTGCGATCTGGGGTTGGGAATCGGCGTCGGCTTCCTGGAGCGCGCGGAGGACGGTCAGCTATTCAATTCGTATACGATCTGCCTGCCTGACGGGGCCATTCATGTCCATCGAAAGCTGCACGCATTCGAGCACGAGGCGATCGCCAGCGGGGACCGCTACACGGTATTCGACACTCCGTGGGGCGTGCGGGTCGGTGTGCTGATCTGCTGGGACAACAATCTCGTCGAGAATGTACGGGCCACTGCCCTGCTGGGCGCGCAGGTACTGGTCGCGCCGCACCAGACCGGCGGGACCGACTCCCGCAGCCCGCACGGCATGAAGCCGATCCCGATGGAGCTGTGGGAGAACCGGCAGCAGGATCCGGAGTCGATCGAGGCCGCGTTCCGCGGGCCGCACGGTCGCGGATGGCTCATGAGGTGGTTGCCGGCGCGGGCCCACGACAACGGAGTGTTCGTGGTGTTCAGCAACGGTGTAGGGCGCGACGACAACGAGGTCCGGACCGGCAACGCGATGATCATCGACCCGTACGGCCGCGTGCTGAGCGAAACCTGGGCGGCGGCTGACGCCATGGTCACCGCCGACCTCGACCTCGGTCTGCTGCCGATGTCCACAGGACAGCGCTGGCTCCGCGGGCGGAGGCCGGAGCTCTACGGCGTGCTCCTCGAACGGCGCGGCGACGAGCGGGACCCCCGCACTGTCCGCTTCTCCACGTCCGTCGGCGAGTAGGGCCCACAGCGGCCCAGGAGTGGTTCAGTGCCGGGCACTTGCCGCAACAGCGGGGTGGGCCGCGCGCCGGACAAGGACAGCCGGGGCGAGTTCCTGGACACCGCGCCGGGGCGAGATCAGTCACGATCAGTCATGCGACCGACCCGCATCGCTGCGTACCTGCTCGCGGGCTTCGGTTGCGCTGCTGGAGCGTGGTAATTCGGCGTGCGCGGTCACGACGGCTTGCGGTACGGCCTCGGAGGGTATGACGCGCTGGAGCGCGGTTGCCAGGAAGCGCCTACACCCACTGCCCGGGTCTTCGGGAACGGAAGTCGATTCGGTCGGCCGCGGCGCGAAGTTCGGCCCGGACACGTTCGGCGTCCCGGTCGCGGACACCTGCGGTGCCGATCTGAGAGGCGCGCGGGCTGGTTTGACGTCGGTGATTGCGCAGGTGCTTCCTGGTCCAGACACCCTGCTCGTGGTGCGCAGCGGCTTGCGCGGGAGGCGGCAGGCGATTGCCGTGGGCCTGGGGACCGCAGTTGCAGCGTTCGGGTGGGGGCTCGCAGCGGCCGTCGGGGTCGCAGCCCTTCTGCAACACTCTGCCGCCGCCTTTACCGCGGTCAAGCTTGCAGGCGCCGCCTATCTGATATTCCTGGGAGTGCGAACGTTCTGGCGGACCCGGCAAGGGCAAGTCTCTACTACGCCTACAGGCACGCAGGGTCACGACAGCGCCTGGCGCGCGGCACGAACCGGACTGGTGGCAGGCCTTCTCAACCCGAAGACGGGCCGCTTCTACGTCGCCGTCCTGCCGCAGATCATTCCCGGAAACGAGACTGTCCTCGCTTCCACCCTGCTGTTCGCCACAGTCGATGCGTTGGTCGTAGCCTCTACTTCGTCCTCCTCGCCTGGTTCGCCGCCCTGCTCGCCAACTGGCTGCGCCGCCCCCGCACCCTTCGGTTCATGGAACGCATAACGGCGACGGCGTTGGTGGGGCTCGGGGTCCGCACCGCCTTGGAGCCATAGCGTCTCCGCGGCTCGGGAGGCTGTGGAGCGCCCCCGCGGAACCCGAACCTGATGAGCAGCGGTCTCCTCGCGCCCGCTCCACCCCGTGCCAGGCGGGCTGCGCGAGCTGCCCGGCCATCAGCTGCGTCGGCGCTGCCCTACCGAACTCCGCACGCCGGCCCCGTCGCCCCCAACAGCCGATTCTGACGGACCGAACGGCGGTCGGGCGCCGTGGACTGTCAGTCCCGGTCGGCAGGATGCGGGTGACACCGCAGCCCGCACCGAGGAGTACCGTGACCGCCGCCACCGAGCCGACCCACCACCCCGTCTTCCCCTCCCTCTGGTGCGCCACCGACCTCGGTCCGCACCGTCCGTGTGATGGCACCTACGAGTGGTACGACCCCGACACGCTGCCACCGCTGGACCCGGCCCGTTTCGACGGCAGGTTCGGGTGGCTCGGCGGCACGGGTCCGGCGGTACCGGAGCTCGCCGGGCACCTCGACGCCGTGGCCGCCGAGCTGGCGGGTGCCGGGATCGCGCTGCCCGCCGCCTTCACCGCCTTCCAGACCGGTGCCGCCAGCCACCGGGCCCTGGACGCGGTGTCGGCCACGGCCTGCTGGACGGACGTCTCCTCGCCGATAGCGAGCCCGGGGGAGCCCGACGCCTTCCTGGTCCGCTTCCTGCGCGACCAGCAGGACTGCGTGCACTGGTACCTCTACCTCCGCCCCAGCGGCGAGGCCTTCGTGGTGGCCTCCCCGCTGGACCTCGCGCCCGAGCCCGAGCGGGACGAACCGGGCATGCCGCTGGACTGGTTGGGGGTCATCGCCCGGTGCGCTTCCTCGTTCGAGGAGTTCGCGTACCGCTTCTGGGTGGAGAACCGCCTCTGGTACGTGCTGAACGGCTACGGCGAGGAGAGTATGGACGATGAGCTCGCGGGGTACCTCGCGCACTACGAGCGGGCCTGACCCCGACGGCAACGAGCCCGACGACCGGGAGCAAGGCCTACTCGGCGAGGTACGTCGCCAGGTGCGCAGCCGGACGGCGGGGCTGACCCGGAGAACATCGAGCAGGCCCTGCACCGGGCCCGGGACGACGAGCGCCCCCGTCGATGCCGGGGACGAGACCGCCTCCGCCACCGAGGCTGGGCTCTAGCGGCCCGCGTATCGCCTGAGCTACCGTGACCGGGCATGGGAGCCGCTACCGCGTTCTGGTCCTTCGCCGTGGTTGTGGGCGTGCTGATCCTGACTCCCGGTCTTGATACCGCGCTGATCCTCCGTACGGCCGCCCTGGGAGGGCGACGTGAGGCGTGGGGCGTCGTGCTCGGCATCCAGACGGGAACACTGTTCTGGGGAACGGCGAGCGCCCTCGGCATCACGGCCCTGCTCACCGCCTCCCGCGCCGCCTACGACGTTCTGCGCCTGGCAGGCGCCGCCTACCTGCTGTGGTTGGGCGCGCTGATGCTGTGGAGGAGCCTGCGCAGGCACCGCGGTGCGGTGGAGCCCCGCCCCGCCGCCGACGAGCGGACGACCGCGGTCGCCGGGCTGGCTGCGGGCTGGCGGCGGGGGGTGCTGGCAAACGTGCTCAATCCGAAGATGGGCGTGTTCTACATCGCCGTCCTGCCGCAGTTCATTCCGGCCGGCGCACCGCACCTGGCCATGGGCGTGGCCCTGACCTGCCTGCACATCGCAGAATGCCTGGTCTGGTCGGTAGTCCTGGTGGCCTTCGCCCACGTCCTACGCGCCTGGCTGCGTCGACCCGTGACGCAGCGGGTGCTCGACAGGATCACCGGAACGGTCGTCATCGGCTTCGGGGTGAAGCTCGCCACCGGGGACTGATCCCGCCGAGCGGGGGGCGACTTCCTCGGCGACGGCCTGTGGCCTGCCCATCCTGGCGTCCAGGAACTTCAGCGCGACGGCCGTCCCGTCGGCGGGACCGAGGAGTACGACGTCCAGCGCGGTACCTGGACCGCCCTGATCGACGGCAGCATCGTCGCCGCCGCCACCGGCGAACCCCTGTGCCGCCCCGGCCCCGACACCGCCCTCGCCCTGTTGAGCCGGGCCGTGGGGGAGCCCCTCACCCGCAGGTGGGGAGGGCGGGTCGCGGTGCTTCGGGCGGTGGGGCCCGGTGCTGCCGTGGTGTTGACTGCGGGTCGGTCGGGTCAGCCCTGGTAGCCGGCCGGCCGGAAGTGCCAGACCTGGTTGTTTCCGGCGACACCCCCTGCGCCGGCCCGGACCTGCCACCACGCCCGGAGGGCTGGATCCGGCCGTGCACAGCAGCCGTCCCGCGCCCGCCGACCGGGGCGTGGGCCGCCCGATCCCCGACCTCCCGCCGGTGCGCGGCGCGCTGTGGCTGCGCTGGTCCGGCCGCGACGGCATCCGCACCCTCCACCACGGCGCCGGCCTCGTCAGAGGCTGGACGCCCCCGCCGTGCCGGACCAGCCAGGCAAGGGCGGCCGCCAGTTCCCGCTCCCGACTGCCGGAGGCACCGCGCGATCCCGTCAGCGCGGCTCCCGCCTCAGGCTGCGGTGCCATCGGTCGTACGGTTCACAAGCATGACCCGTCGCATGCGGTGGCGGTTCACGAGACGATCGCCGCGTTCGTCCTCGCTCGGACTACGAGCCCTTGGGGACGCCCGGGTACCACTCGCTCCAGCCGCCCCACGGGGTGAGGGTCCGGGACCAGGTCACGTTGTTGCTGTCGAGGGAACTGATGGTGAAGTTGAAGTCGCCCTGGTGGTTGAGGACCTTCACCTGCCGGACGAAGGGGCCGCCGCCCAGGGAGCCCCATGCTCCGTTGTCGTCGTTGATCCACACCGCGTGGTCCAGGCCGATTACGAAGCGGACCTCGCCCTTCGACGTCTTCATGATGGTCTCGCCCGAGCCGTAGGCGAACCCGCAGTAGAAGAGCCCGCCACGGTTGGAGCAGGTCTTCCCGACGACGACCGGCTTGTCCGAGGCCCCAGCGGCGGGGGCGGCGACCAGTACGGCGGTTAGTGCCGATGCGACTGCGACCGCACTGCGGATCTTGTTCATGGTTCTCTCTCCTGGCAGGGCTGTGCGCCGGAATTGGTGATCCGGCCGCGAACCACCCTGTCGCCCGTGTTGACGCCGGGTCAATATATTGCCGCAACAACGGCGCGAGCCTGGGGCATGCACTGCCCGATCGTGCAGGCCGGCCTTGTTCACGCGATCTCGTGCACGAAGCCACGGCTTTGACCCCGAGTGCCCGGGTGTCGTGGGAGGTGGAGGCGCTGGAGCCGGCCGAGTTGCGCCGGCGGTTGAAGGGCGCGGCCAGGCCGGACGCGGCCGCGTCGGTGCGGGATGGTCCGCTCGGCGATGGCCGGCACGGCCCGGGACGGGACGCTACGGTGCCCGGCACGCGATGGCGGTGAACGGGACCGTGCTCGCCTTCGGCCTGGTCGTCACCGACGCCGGACCGCGCGGCTCCGCGCTGCTCGCGCTCCGCATGCTCAGCGGGCAGTCGGCGGGCACGGGTGACGGAGCGTGCCGGGCCGGCTGGGGGTGTGGCGGTGTGGGCCCCGCGCCTCGGGCCGGTCGGCGCCGGGGTGCGACGGGCCGGCCGGGGCGATGGGGGTCCGTCTCCTGCGCAAACCGGTGAACTCGTGGGCCGTTCAGTCCTATTCTTCTGGTCGTGGCAGCGATCCCGGGTGAAGTGGTGGGCGGCCGGTACCGGCTGGTTGAAGCGGTCGGTCAAGGGGGCATGGGGCGTGTATGGCGCGGTGACGATCAGGTACTGGAACGCATGGTCGCCATCAAGGAGGTCGTGTTGCCCCAGGGCGTGGTCGGAGAGGAACGGCGCCGCCTGTTGCTCAGGGTGATGCGCGAGGCCCGGGCCGCTGCTCGCCTCAACCATCCGGAAATCGTCACGGTCCATGACGTTGTGGAGTACGAGGCCGCGCCGATGATCGTGATGGAATTCGTGTCCGGTCGTTCCCTGGGCGCCGTGATCCGCGAGAACGGACCTCTGCCGGAAGCCCGCGTGGCCGCCATTGGGGTAGCCGTGGCCGGTTCCCTGGCTGCGGCGCACGAGGCCGGGATCGTCCACCGCGATCTGAAGCCGGACAACATCCTCATCTCCGGGGACCGTGTCGTCGTCACCGATTTCGGGATCGCCGGCATGGCCGACGCAACGGCACTGACCAGCTACGGTGCGGTCATGGGCACGCCGCAGTTCATGTCGCCGGAGCAGATCGAGGGCGGGCACGTCGGCGAGGCCTCCGACCTGTGGTCGTTGGGAGCGACGCTGTACACGGCTGTTGAGGGTGAACCTCCCTTCAGCGGTCCGACACTCACCTCTCTCCTTGCGGCGATCCTCACCAAGGATCCGCGCCCGGCGGAGAAGGCCGGCCGGTTGTCTCCCACCTTGACGGCGCTACTGGAGAAGGACCCCATGCGGCGCGCCACCGTCCGCGAGGCGGCGGGCTTGTTGCGTCCCGACAGCTCGGCGGCACACCGTGCACTGCTCGCGCAGGTGGCCACGGCTTCGCAGACAACAGAGCTCGCCGGCCGGCAACAGGACGGGAGCGGGGCAGCGCAGGAGGCTGTTCGGCGCCACCGTGAGCGGCCCGCGGAACATGTGACGACACCCGAGCCAGTCTGGCGCAACGTGCTGGAACGAGTCCTGCCTCCTGCGCTTCTGCTCGCGCTGTTCACGGTCAGCCTGTTCATGCCGGCCTACGGGAGCATGACCGTCGGGGAGACGTTCGCCGTCGGCAGGGGCGCCCTCCGGCACGTTCTTGCGGTGACCGGGCTCATAACGATGATGGTCACCTCGGCGGTGCTCGGCCCGGGCTCACGGGTATCAGTGCGTCTGGCCGGATACGCGGGAGCGCTGCTCACCACCGTTTCCCTCGTGTTGCTGAGCCAGTCCAATCCTCCGTACTTCGACTGGGACGACGAGCGGCCCCGCCAGATCCTTTCCGGAATGTGGCTCTTCTACCTGGCTACCGCCCTGACCATCGCCACCCTCGTCCACCGCGATGTGCGTACGCGCACCCGTGGGAGAACAGCACGCCCCGGCTCGGCGAGTCCGGCTTGATCTGCTCCGGTGGTCCTTGCCGCCACGTGCCATGACCGGCGCTGCGGCCGTGGAGTCAGGCGGGCATCTGTCGGAGCACATGATCAGACGAAGGCCGGTTCTACGTACGGCAGTTACCGATATGAGTGATCAAGTTCGGCAGCCCGTTCGAGGCCGGCGCTTAAAGATCAAGCTAGGGGATGCGCCAGATCTGCTCCTTGGCGCCGGGAGTGCAGCCCCCGAAGGTCAGTTGACGGCCGGGGCCGTTGTCCGTCAGACAACTCCCGGGATTGTACGGAGGCTTGATGAGGTAGGTGCCGGAACCGACGTCGGTCAGCCGCCAGGTCTTGGCGTAGAAGGACTGGGCGAGCTCGACGGCCGCACCGCCGGGCATCGTGCCGAGCGGGGGATGGTTCACGCTGCACGCATGGAAGGACGCGTCCTTCCCGGAGTCCTTGCGCACCCAGCCGAACTGCGTATGACCTCCCATCACCACGTGGACGCCGCTGGACGTGCTGTCCGTGGCCAGACCGACCGCCAGACCGCTGCCGACGTTGGTGATGGCGCCCCAGCCGGCCCCGCCACAGCCCTGGGGCACGGTGGGCGCCGGTGGGGGCGTGGAGGCCGGTGTCGACGCGGAGGTGGTGCCGGGACTGGTGCCCCCGGCCGCTGCGCCCCCGCCACCGGCCCCGGGCCCTCCGGGCACTCCTCCGTTCGCCTGCCCGCCGCCGGCCGAACCCCCGCCGGCCGAACCCCCACTCGCCGAACCTCCGCCGGCCGAACCCCCGCCGGCCGAACCGCCTCCCACGGCTGCGCCCGCACCGCCGCTCTGTCCGCCGGGGACCGGCACCGGAGCACCTGCACCGCCGGCGGCCGGCGCGTTCTCCCCGGTTGCCGGCGCCGTCACCGGGGGCGGCGTGGACGACGGGGCGGCGGGCGCGCCCGATCCGGACGCCGCACCCGCGCTCTGGGTGGCAGTCGGGAGGAGGGACGCGTCCGCGGACCCGGTCGCGAGCGGCGTGCCGTTGGACGCGTCCGCGCGGGCCTGCCAGGGCAGGATGTCGAGCCGGTCGACGGTCACCACACCGGTCACGAACATCACCGGCACGACGACGGCCACGATCGTCCGCCGCCGTGTGTCCCTCGGGTGCGACGGATTCGTCGTGGCGCCGGACGTGCCGGACGTGTCGGACTCCGCACCTGCGCCGGATGCGCCGGCCGCCGGTTCGGCCTTCGGCTCGGGCTTCGGTTCGGCCCTCGGTCCGGCCTTCGGCTCGGGCGTGACGGGCAGACCGGGCGGGACCACCGGCGGTGCGGCGCCACCGGCCGCCTTTCCTGGCCGCCGGCCTCCCAGCACCACCGTAGGGCCTCCGTCGGCGGCGTCACCCAGCTCCGCCCGCGCGCCGGCCACCGCGGCCGCCATCGCGGCGGCGTCCGCGAACCGGTCCTCGGGCTTCTTGGCGAGCGCCTTGAGGACCAGCGAGCGCACCGCCTGCGGCAGCTCCTCCGGCAGCTCCGGCACCGGCTCCCGGACGTGCTTGAGCATGATCTCCAAGGCCGTCTCGGCGGCGAACGGGACTTCCCCGACGAGCAGTTCGTAGCAGACCACGCCGATCGAGTAGAGGTCGCAGGACGGCGTGGCGTCCCGCCCCTCGCACCGCTCGGGAGCCAGGTACAGCGACGTACCCATCACCGCGTTGGAGGCGGTGAGCCTGGCACCGGCCGGGCTCCGGGCGATCCCGAAGTCGGTGACGGTCAGGTGGCCGTCCTCGGCGAGCATCAGGTTGGACGGCTTGATGTCCCGGTGCACGATGTCCCGCCGGTGGGCGGCGTCCACCGCGTCGAGCATCTGGGCGACGATGTCGAGCGTCCGGCCCACCGGCAGCGTCCCCAGCTCCGCGAGCACCTGGTCCAGCGGCCGGCCGCCGAGCAGCTCCATCACGATGTAGGCGAGCCGCCCGGTGGAGTCCTCGTCCTCGCCGTAGTCGTAGACGTCCACCACACCGCGGTGGTTGAGCGCGGCGAGGGTCTTCGCCTCACTCCGGAAGCGGGCGGCGAACACCGCGTCGGAGAGCAGCGCCGGCAACACGATCTTGACCGCTACTCGCCGTTCCAGCACCTGGTCCTCGGCCTGCCAGACCTCGCCCATCGCGCCGCTGCCCAGCCGTTCGGCCAGGACGTACCTGCCCCCCAGGACCGTCCCCTGACCCCACATCTCGTATCCCCCATGCGGCGCCCGCCGCGCCGTCGCGGCGAGACGCATCCCGTTGTTGATCTGATCGAACGTCATTCAGCCCGAAGAGCAGCAAATCAGGGCCAGTCTGCCGGTGATTCGCGTCCGGTGTAAGGCTTTTCCTCAAGCGCCTCCGTTCGGCCTCGCGGAGCGGCCCGGCGCGGGCACCGGTCCTGGGCAAGGCCCGGGTCGTCTTCGACCGCAAAGGCCTGGACAGCTCGATCGAACGCGACCGCAGGTGGATCACCGAGCGCGCCGAGCAGGCCCGCGCGTTCTCCCGGCGACTGAGCCGCAGCACCAGGACCACGAAGGCGCGCCGGCGCGCGAGACGGGCCGGTGGTCCGGTCGCGCACCGTACGGGCATGCCGCCGACGCGGCAGCAGGCGCCCTGAGCATCCTGATGCGCCGCCTTGCCGGTCGGCTGTGGGTCGCCGACCACAACGGCTCCTCCTGGCAAGGAGCGCAGACCATCCCGGGAGCCACCCCTGGGACGCACCGGCCGCCTGCTTCAACAACAAGCTGTACACGATGTACCTGCGCCGACCCCGACCCCGGACGCAGGCCCGAGCAGCAAGAACCGCCCGCGCGCCCGCCGGAACACCGCCCGCCGCCTGTCGGAAGGCAGGCGCCCGGAGTCAGCCGCATCACACGGCGACGCCGACGATCCCGGCAATGCCGAATGGATGAACCCGACGAAGCCGGCCAGCCCCTGGCGGTGGCCGCCTGGCTCGAAGGACTGGAGCAGCCGGCCGCGGCTCCGGCGGAATTTCGCACGTTAGGAAGACTCGAAATACTGATGGGGCGGATAACCAAATCGTATGGCCGACAGACTGTTCTCGTGTCTCCGCAGCCGCTTTGAGAAGTCCGGGGATTTCGGTTCCGTGGCTCCCGGATCAGGTCGGTCGGCATCCATCTGATGCCTGGTCAAGAATGGTGATGCGGCAGCCGCCCGAGCCGTTCGCGACGTCGCCGGATCTGGCGGTCGAGGTCCAGCCGGTCCGAGGCTTATGCGTCCCCAACTCTTCCTCATGGGTGGACACTTGAAAGCTCCCCGGAAATCGCTGATCGACCGCTCCGAGCACCGGTCCGTGGATCCCTTCCCATCGGACGGTGCGACGCGCATTGCCAGGGATGTCCCGGCCCTTGAACGAATCGACCTGGCTGGATCAAGGACCGGAACAACAATCCGATCCGTTCACCCGGCCCTTGTGTCACCACCCCGCCCGGATTCCGCAGGCGAATTTCCGGTGCACGAGCATTGACAGCGTCGCTGCGTCGGCGTTGTAGTTCACTTTCATCACCCCGCCCCGATTCCGCCGGTACCGGTGTACCTCCGTACCGGCCCGCCCGAGCGGCGGAAGAGTCACATCAGGCCGACCTGCGCTGCCCCCCACCCGGGCGCAGCAGGGGCCTGGATACCTCTTACTGCCCAGCCCACTACCCGCAGGTGCCCCGCCCCCGCTCCACCCCACCCCCGGCTCGGCCACCCCCCGGTTGAGCGCCGTGCTTCCAGCAGGGCCGATCGGCACCCCATCACCTCAGGAGAAGACCATGGACGACTCTTCCCGTCCCCTGTCCGAGATCAGCCGCCGCAGGGTGGTTCAGCTGCTGGGCGCCGGCGCGGTGGTGGCTGTCGCCGCCGGCAATGCCATGACCGGCACCGCGGTGGCGCACTCGCACGCCTCGTTGGGACTGGTTGCGGCGGTGCTGGATGACATCGACGTGCATACGAACGCCCAGGGGCTGAAGGCGGGTCCGCCGCCGCCGCGGCACCCCGACGGGCGGGAACAACGACGGCCGGCCGGGGCAACCGTGGCCATCCGGGCCGCGACCGCCGCCGTGCCGCAACCGGCGCCCCGGTACCGGTCGGCCCGGGCCCGGATCGGCGCGTTCGTCTGCCGCACCTGCAACAGAACCGGTGTGCGGCTGGTGGTGATCGACGAGATCCACCGCCCCAACCCCGCACCAGCTACGCGGCCTGGGTGTGCTGCCCAGCGGCCCGACCGCCTCCGCCGGGCGGCCCGGGACCTCGCCACCACCCATGGCCGGGGCTGCCACGACACCGGTTTCGGCGCCCGCATCCCTCTCTGACGGCCCACCAGCACACGAGGTCGGTCAGAACCCCGACCATGCACACCACGCCGAACCGAGTCACGACCACGACCGGGGCCGGGGAGCACCGGGCCAGGAACAGTCGGATCCACAGGTACGGCACCGCCGCCGGTTCGCGGAACCGCAGCGCATGCCGGAGCCGGTACCCCCGATCCTTGATCTGTTGGATGCATCGGAGACGATGCGGCCGTGAACGACTTCGAAGAGTTGATCAACCGAGTTGTGGCTGCGTCGGCAGCGAGTGACCTGCCCCAATCTCCGGTTTCCGCCGCCGAGCTGGCCGAGGCCGAGCGGAAGCTGGGCTTTCGCCTGCACCCCCTGCTCGCCGCGCTCTACCAGAGGGTCGGCAACGGCGGCTTCGGTCCCTCGGACTCCGTTCTGCCGCTCTCTGGTGGGCCGAACGCGGACTGGGAGACTTCGGTCGTGCAGGGGTACTTGGACAGGATCCCTCCGGAAGGATCGGACACCTGGTGGTCGTGGCCCGAAGGGGTCGTGCCGGTGCTGGACTGGGGCTGCGCGATGTTCGCGTGCGTGGACTGTCGCAGCGACGACGGAACCGTCTTGCTCTTCGAGCCCAACGCGATCAGCGGCCAGGACGTGTCCGGGGCGTGGTTCGTCGACGCAGGCAGCCTCGCCGAGTGGCTTGGGGCGTGGCTTGACGGCCGAGGCTGGTACGAAGCAGACGTCGTCAACGGAGGTTTCCCCCGGGCCCGCTGGGCGGACGCGGCCTCGCGGCTGTAGTCGGCTCGGGTCAGGGGCGGGTGAGGGTCCGGATCCTCGGAAGCCGGAACGAGGCCCGGCCACATGGACCTTTGAGGGCTGGTGTCGAGCCCGCACGCGGTCAGTGGCCCCGGTCGTCGAGGATGCCGGGGTCGGACGGGGCGGCATGGACCACGAGGAGGTCGGGCTCCTCCGGTTGCTCCAGTACCACGATCAGGTTCACCATCCCACCCTGCGGTGGCCGGCCCCGGGGCGCAGCCGGGTGCGAGCCGTCCGGGCGCGGACAGGGGTGGGGGAGCTGTGGGGCGGCGAAGGCCGGGCATCGTCCGTGCCCGGCCCGTCGTCGGCTCGGGGCTGCGTCCGGAGGACTCGGTGGAGGCCTGTTCCCGCCGTGCGTCCAGTCCTCCGGGCCGCGGACTCATTCCTCGATGGTGGCTCCGACAGGGCTCTTGCCATCACTTCGAGCGTGCTCCCGACCGGGTGGTGGGCCAAGGTTGAGGAGTGAGCTGTGCCCCGCGACGTGGACGATCGGCACGTCCAGCAGGTTCATGAACCCCACCGGCAGGCGGGCCCCAGGGCCTGTCACCGCCGCCGCGCTGTCCGACCGGGGCCGGGTGAGGCGCCGGAAAGAGGAACCACCCCACTCTTTCCATGATCAATCTATAGCGTCCACGGGGGCTTGCGGCAAGGCCCCGGTCATGGCGCAGAATCATCGACCTGACCCGGCGGCCGGATTCGCCGGATTCCACAGGAATGAGAAGCCCTTGCGCGTGTTGTTGTCGACATACGGTGCCCGTGGCAGCGTGGAGCCGATGGTGGGGCTCGCGGTGCGGCTGCGGGAGCTCGGTACGCAGGTGCGGGTGTGCGCGCCGCCGGACCAGGAGTTCGTGGAGCTGCTGGCCGGTGCGGGCGTGCCGATGGTGGCGGCCGGGGAGCCGGTACGGCCGGTGGTGACCACCGTGGTGCCGGGCTCCGCAGCGGGACTGGCCCAGCGGGTGGCGGACTTGATGGCGGCCCAGTTCGAGACGGTCGCCGCGGCGGCCGAGGGGTGTGACGTCCTGGTGGCGACCGGCCCGCTGCCGGCCTCGGCGGGCGCACGGTCGGTGGCGGAGAAGCTGGGCATCCGGTTCGCGTACGTGAGCCACTCGCCTGTGAGTCTGCCGTCCCCGCACCAGCCGCCGCCCGCCCGGCGCGGCCACCCGCTGCCGCCCGGGGTCCGCGACAACCGGGAACTGTGGGAGATCGACGCCCAAACCGCCAACGGGATGTTCGGCGAACTGCTCAACTCCCGGCGCGCGGCGATCGGTCTGCCGCCGGTGGACAACGTCCGTGACTACGCCTTCACCGACGCCCCCTTCCTGGCGACGGACCCGGTCCTGAGCCCGTGGCCGCCGACGGACCTCGGTGTCGTCCAGACCGGTACCTGGTTCCGGCCGGACGAGCGGCCGCTCCCGCCCGGGCTGTCGGCCTACCTGGACGCCGGCGAGGCACCGGTGTTCGTGGGCTTCGGCAGCATGCCGATGACCACCTCGCCGGATGTGGCCCGGGTGGCGGTGGAGGCGGTCCGTGCGCAGGGGCGCCGCGTCCTGCTCTCCCGCGGCTGGGCGGAGCTGGATCTGACCGACGGTCAGGACGACTGCTTCGCCGTGGGCGAGGCCGATCACGCGGCGCTGTTTCCCCGGGTCGCCGCCGTCGTGCACCACGGCAGCGCGGGCAGCACGGCGACGGCCGCCCGGGCCGGTGTTCCGCAGGTGGTGGTGCCGCAGGGCGCGGACCACCCGTACTGGGCCGAGCGTGTCACGGAGTTGGGCATCGGCGTGGCACACGACGGCCCGACCCCGACCACGGCGTCCCTGGCCGCCGCGCTGGGCGTGGCCCTGGCCCCCGAGACCCGCGCCCGGGCGAAGGCCGTGGCCGGCACCGTCCGTACCGACGGCACGACGGTGGCCGCGAAGCTCCTGCTCGACCCGGAGAGCTGAGCCGGCCCACGCCGCCAGGCACCCGTGTCATCCCCGTACCCGTCAGCAGCGACACCCCCACCCTGAGGACCTGCCCGCTCGGGCCGGACTCGCGCTGAAGGCGTAGCACCAGGCAGCCGCGTCCACCGGCTCGACACCGAGGACGCTCGGACCCCCGGTTCCCGTCCCCCCGGGGACCGACGGCAGGGCCGGGGAGTGCCGGCGTCCCGGTTCCCGTCCCCCCGAGCCCCGCGACCACCCGCCCCGGCAGGGTGCAGCACTCCCTGCCCGGCGGCCGCGGGGTCAGGGGGAGTGGATCGGCCGTGCTGGAATGTGTTTTCGGCAGATTCTTCCTGGACACCTCACGGTGTCTCGTCGCCGAGTTCCTCGCCGTAGTGCCAGTGCCATCGCCCCCAGGGGATGTCCCAGGTGGGTGTGCCGGCGCTGGGGCGGGGGACGACGGGCAGCGGTCCGGGGGCTGTTTCGATGAGGTGGATCAGTGTTCAGCCGGCGCCGTAGCAGTCATCGGGTCCGAAGCAGGCAGCCAGGGCGTGGGCTTCCTCGGCGGTGACAGGTTCGGTGATCGCGGCCAGTTGCCGGCTGCGTCTGTCGAACTCTTCTTCGGTGGAGTCCCAGTCGGGCAGCGGGCCGTCGGCGACAAAGACCTGGACTTCGGTTCTCATGATGCACCGCAGTGTTCCACGACGGTCTGCCAGAGCCGCGGTCAGGGCCGACTGAAGGGAGGGCGTCTGCAGAGGCGGGGATCCGCGAACGCCCTGATCGACCCGCTGTCCCGCACTCGCAGATAGCGGAGACCACCAGTACTGCTGCAGCACGCCGGCTCGCCGGACGTCGCCGGCCTGCGGACGGCCGGGCTCGATGGGTTGTACTTGGCTGGTCAAGCTCTGCATGCCGTGGCTCTACTCGTCTCCGCACTTCTGATCACCCGCTTGTGATTGCGCCGGTGTGGCATCAACACCTTTCTGAATGACGGCGGTTCGAGCTGGAGGCGAAGGGAGACGAGTACACCTCCGGGCTGCGCGAGGTGGTGGAGGCGCGGGCGGCCGGAATGCCGGCCCCGCACGCCCCAGGTGCTCCCGGTCGGCGGGGCGGGGGTCTACCGGCCGTCGGACACGCCGTTCCACCCGTTCCACCTCACCGACTCCGGATCGTTCGCGAGCGTCGACCACGGGGTGAAGTTCGGCCACCCGGGTGACGTTCCGATCAAGGGGGACTGGAACGGGGACGGCACCGACTCGTCCCATGCTTCTCTCCGGGTTCTCGTGGGCAGGACGTTGTGCGGCGACATGAGGCCCACGCCGAAGACGGGCCGCACGGGAACACATCTGGCACGTTGGCACGCCGGGACGCCTCTCGCGTCTGCGGGGTGCTCTCACCACCTGGGGGGCGTTGTGAAACGATTCGAAGAGGCCGAGCGGTTCGCGTCCCGGCTGCGCGCGTTGCGCCGGAGGGCCGACTACAGCTACGAGGTCCTCGCCCAAAAGACCGGCATCAGCCGCTCGACCCTTCACCGCTACTGCACGGGCACGTCCGTTCCCCAGGACTACGGCCCCGCCCACCGCATCGCCCTGGTCTGCGGAGCCTCCCCGGCCGAGCTGCGCGAACTGCACCGGCTCTGGGCCCTGGCGGACGCGGCGCGGGCCGGGAACGGCCTCGGGGAGGGCGTGGAGTCCATCGAGACCACGGAGGCCGCGAGCTCCATCGAGGCCACGGAGGAGGTCGCGGAGGTCGGGGGCACGAAGGCCGCCCCCGTCGAACCACCGGACCCCGCCCCTGGCCCGGATCCTGGACCCGCCCCTGGCCCTGGCCCCGCCCCTGGCCCTGGCCCCCGGACCGGTGGCTCACCGGCCCCGGTCCGGAGCCGGGTTCGGCGGCGCCTGGTCGTGATGGGCACGGCCGCCGCCCTTGTACTCGCCCTCGTGGCCTGGGGAGTCTCCGCCCTGTCCACAGGGGCGGGTACGAGGGCGGCGCCGGGCGGGCGGGCGCTGTTCTCGCAGACGTGCGGGCCCGTGATCAGCATGGGTCAGCACGACGAGTGCGTACGCGAGGTGCAGGCGCTGCTCGACAAACGGGGCGCCCGCATCAAGGTGGACGGCTCGTTCGGTCCTGAGACGCTGCGCCGGGTGACGGCGTTCCAGGTGCTTGCGGGCCTCGTACCGAACGGAGTCGTGGGGGATCCGACGAAGAAGGCTCTCCACGAGTCGTCGGTCCGGATGGACACCTGGTCGCCGGAGCAGGTCCGCCGGCGGGTGCGCGAGGTGTTCCCGGAGGTCCCGGATGACGCCGTGGCCATCGCCGACTGCCAGTCCTTCCTGGATCCCCTGCACATCCTGCCGAACACCAACGGCACCAGGAACTGGGGGGTGTTCCAGATCTCGGACGCGCGCCTGGGCGAACTGGGCGGGACACCTGCCCGGGCGCTGGACCCCGAATGGAACATCCAGGCCGCCCGGAAGCTGTGGAGCCGCGAACTCGGCTTCGGCGACTGGCCCCACTGCGAGCGGGCCCTGAAGCCGAGCGCGCCTGCCTCGCCTCCCCCGTGAACGGCGAGGCAGGCGCGTACGGATCAGCCGAGGACGTTGGCGAACCGCGCGAACGCGGCCCTGGTGCCGTCCCCGGCGATGCCGTCGATCGCACCGGTGTAGCCGTAGTACTTCTTCAGGAACCGCTGCAGCGCCTTGATCGTGTCGGGGCCGGGGATCCCGTCCATCGGGTCGGTGTAGCCCCAGTGCGCCGTCAGGAAGTGCTGCATCGCTTTCCAGCTGTTGGTGCCCAGCATTCCGTCGATGGCGTCCCGGTAGCCCCAGTTGTTGGCCAGCCAGCGCTGGACGTTCTTGGCCTGCGTGCTGCTCAGGCCCAGGTTGTTCGTCGCGAGCACGCCGGCTTCGGCGCTCACCACCGGCTGGGCCGCCGGCGCGGACGCCGCGAAGGCGGTACCGGCACCCGCGAGCGTTCCGATCGCCAACCCGACCACCGCGGCGGCACTGACGATCGACCTCGTCACAACGTTCGGTCGCATGCTTTTCCCTTCATTCCTTCGTTCCTTCGGTCCTTCGGTCCGGCAAGGACGGGAGCGACGCTGTCAGGGTGCCGGTAATGCCCGCAATGCAAGGCGGCCGGGTGGGACGGCGGGACGCGTCCCACCCGGATGACCTGGGAGTCTCGCCCGCCTGCCGGGACGGGAATGGGACAGGGGAACAACGAAGACCCCACAGGGGGAGGGGCTTCACCGCCCGCACTGCCTCGATGAGGCCGCAGTGCCTGGCGGGCAGGCCGAGCGAGCTTCTTCGCAGGGTGGCTTCGCTCACCCATGCGGCTGTACCCGGATCGCCGTCGTCTTCGCCGGCTGCGGAGGCTGTCATCAGGTGCCGCGCCGCGAGTCGATGCTCTCCTCGCGCATCTGCACCTGGCAGCACGTCACCCGCCTCACGCCCGAGGAGGTCCAGGCCGTCCTCGAAGCGGGTTGGACGTCCGGCCCGGCGGAGGGCTCCCGCCCGAAGGACGCGTTCGATGCGGCGCCGCCGGGGGTGCCGGAGGTCCACCCGCTCGCCATGGCGAGCGTCTTCCCTCCGCAGGATGTCGAAATCGGGGCCCCGCCGGAGTTCCGCGCCGTCGCGGGGGCCGGCCAGGCCGGCCGGAACCGCAGGGCGGGCCGTGCCGGCGTGCTGGAATGTCCTGACCGTGGCCCCTACGCGTCACCACTCCGGGTGAGTCCGTTGCCGGACGGCTCCATCAGGGGGGCCGGGACCGGCGAGTGGCGGCGGCCGCTCTGACCGTGGAAATTCAGCTCGGCAACGTCGCCGCCCGCCGTCGGCGCACCATCCAAGTCGTCCCCGACCAGGACTGACCAAGACCTCCGGCGACACGGCCCAAGACCCCGGACAACCGGCGCCTGGCCGCCGCGATGCCGACGCCGCACCACACCCCGCCGCCGCCCGCGCAGCCTCCGACCGCCGCGCCGACCCGCCCGGTGCGCCGGACAGCTGTCAGCGGAAGCCGCCCACGCCCGGCGGGGGTCCCGGCCACCCCGGATAGGGCGGAGGCGGCTGCGGAGGGGGGAAGTGGTTCGGCTCGTATTGCCAGCCCGTGTCGGCCGGACGGTTGTCCTGACCGCCGCCGCCGGTGCTGGCGATGGACCAGAGCAAGACCACCACGAATATCGCTACAACGACGTGTCGCACGATCCGCCCCTCCTGTCGGCCGCCCCATCGGCCCACGACGTACGCGCCTGAGCTCCCCTTCGGCGGCCTTCCTGCCCTCATGATGCCTCGCCGCGCGCACTGCTACACGCCAACCAGCTTGCAATCATGGAGAGTTGACCTAGATCGCCTGTACCGTCCCTGCCGTGCCGGGCTCCTCGGGCGGCCACGTGCCCACCAGCCGACTACACAGCGGCGCAGCCGGCCGGGGCCGGCGGGGCGACCCGAGGCGAGCCACGCTGCGCGCCCGCCACCACGACGACGCCGGACTGCCCCGCCTTCCCGGCCTTGACCTGTGGTTCGGTCGGGAGCACGCTCGAAGTGGTCGCAGGCAAGCGCTTGGTTCGGAGCCGCCGCCATCGAGGGACGAGTCTCCGGGAGCGGAGGACGGGCACGGTGGGGCCAGGACTCCGTCAGGTCCTCCCATCGGAGTCCGGAGACGACGATGGGCCGGACGCGATCGGCATCCGGCCTTCGCCGTCCCACGCCCCCCTTACCCGGGCCGCGCCCGGACGGCCCGTCCCCGGCTGCGCCCGCCGACCGTTTCACCGACGCCCGGACGCTGCCCAGGCAGCCTCTGGCGCCCCGAGCACTGAAGAGGATCCGCGAAATTGTTCTGGCCGAGTCTTCGTGAATGATCGCCAGGCAGGCCGCAAGGGCTGTGATCAGCTCGGCACCCCCACCCACGTCGCCCGCGCCGCCCACCTCCTCGCAGCCGGCCGCCGCTGGGACCTGCCCGTCCGCGCCTGCGAAGTCCTCGCCCCCCGCGGCACCCGCCTGTCACCCGCACTCCAGGACATGCTCGCCGACGGCGCCCTACGCCCCGACACCGCGCTGCGCCTGGCCGCTTTCGAGGCCGCCGAGTTCATCCGGCGGGAATGAGTTCCCGGGAGGCGGGCGGGGGGAAGGGACGGACGACACCGGCACGATCCGGGTGGGGATCACGGCGGAGGTCAGGACTCGTGCGTGGCGGGCTTGCCGGCCGTGTCGTCGGTGGCGGGCTCCGGTGGGCGGGGGTGGAGGCCGGGGCCGAGGGGTGGGCCGGCCAGGGGGGTGGGGGAGAGGTCGGCGGGTTGTTCGCCGGCCTCCAGGAGCGTGTCGGCGGAGCCGACGATGAGGGTGTCCGGGACACCGACGGCCGCCTCGTCCTTGCGGTCGTAGTCGATGCGCCACAGCAGGCTGCGCATGGCTTCGAGCCGGGCGCGTCGTTTGTCGTTGCTCTTGACCACGGTCCAGGGGGCGGGGCGGGTGTCGGTGGCGCGGAACATCTCGACCTTCGCGCTGGTGTAGGCGTCCCACAGGTCCAGGGAGGCGAGGTCGACGGGGGACAGCTTCCACTGCCGTACCGGATCGACCTGCCGGATCGCGAAGCGGGTGCGTTGTTCGGCGCGGGAGACGGAGAACCAGAACTTCACCAGCAGGATCCCGTCCTCGACGAGCATGGCCTCGAAGACGGGGCACTGGCGCAGGAACAGCTCGTACTGGCCGGGGGTGCAGAAGCCCATGACCTTCTCGACGCCGGCGCGGTTGTACCAGGAGCGGTCGAAGAAGACGATCTCGCCGCGTGCCGGGAGGTGGGGGACGTAGCGCTGGAAGTACCACTGCGCGGCCTCGCGCTCGGTCGGCTTGGCCAGGGCGACGATCCGCGCGCCGCGGGGGTTGAGCCGCTCGGTGAACCGCTGGATCGTGCCCCCCTTGCCCGCCGCGTCGCGGCCCTCGCAGATCACCACCAGTCGCGCGCCGGTCTCCGTCACCCAGCGCTGCAGCTTGAGCAGCTCGATCTGCAGGATCCGCTTGGTCCGCTCGTACTGCGCACGCCCGATCTTGCGCTCGTAGGGGTAGTTCTCCCGCCAGGTGCGGATCGGCGCGCCGCGGGAGTCCAGCAGCACGGGTTGCTCCGGGCGCCGGGCGTCCACGCTCAGCCCCGCCAGCAGATCCTCGGCCTCCGGCCGCGGCACTTCCTGCTCGTCCACGCCGCGCGCCTACCCAGGCAGGCTCCGCACAGCCGCGACCGGCAGCAGTTGGGCCGGCAGGACTGGCGATCATGACCGACCGCCCCCGGCTGCGTTGCGCCGACCGGGCCGACCACTGCGGCGCGCGGTCGCGGAACCGGCCCCACCGGCCCCACCGGCCCCACCGGCGCCTACGGCGCAGCGGCGCCGTCCGTGCGGGCCTGGGAGCGGGGGCCGGGTCCCGCCTGCCTGTCGATGGCCTGCAGGTCGAGGCGCTCCGTGTCGGTGAGATCGGTGTCCGCGTCGAGGGTGATGGTCGGGTCGGTGAGGAGGGTGAGGAGGGCCTCGACGGGCAGGGCGTCCTCGGCGGGGTGGCGCAGGTGGGTGTGGGGGGCGATGCGGTAGCGGTTGCGGCGTCCGTCGCGGGTGTGGGTGAGGTAGCCGTCGCGTTCCAGGTCGCCGACGACGGCCTGGACGGCGCGCTCGGTCAGCCGGCACACGGCGGCGATGTCCCGCAGGCGGCTTCCGGGATCGCGGGCGATGGCGGCCAGCACCCGCGCGTGGTTGGTCAGGAACGTCCAGTTCGTCCTGCGCGCGGCCGGGGGATCGGTGTGTGCCATACCAGACATCGTAGGATCCATCGTTCCGGTCCTGCCATGGATGAATCACTATTCGTGTATCAGTTGACGTGAAAACCGGATCGGGACCACCCTGGAAGGGCACCCCCGCCGAGCAGGAGTACCCACATGCCCGCCGATCCCTCCGCCGACGGCCACCGTGAACCCGCGGCCGGCGCCCACCCGCCCGTGCGCACCCGCATGCGCCTGGCCGACACCCTGGTCCTCGACATGGCCACCGGCCCCGACCGCACCCGCGCCGCCCTCCACGGCGAGATCTCCCTCGACAACACGGACACCCTCCACGACACACTCGACAAAGCCCTCCACACCTCCGGCACCGGACTCGACCTCGACCTCTCAGCCCTCAGCTTCTGCGACAGCACCGGCCTCAACATCCTGCTGCGCCTGCGCCTGGCGGCCCTGGCGGAGGGCCGCACGCTGGTGGTGGTGGCGATGAGCAGCCAGGTACGGCGCCTGTTCGACATCACCGAGACCACCGAGTTGTTCACCCCGCCTGTTCGCGTGAGCCGAAACCCGTGACCACCCTCTCCGACCCACCGCGATCCCCGCCTGCGACCACGGTCCTGGCCGTCGGCCTCCACCTGCACGGCGCCGGATCCAGCTGCTGCTGCTGCGCCCGCCGGCCGGGCGGACGGCTGTCGGCGCGCCCCTCGGCCGCGTCGACGAAGGCCCGATCGTCGCTGCTGTCGGCACCGGCACCCCGCCGACGGGTGCGGTGGGCCGGCTCCACCCGCCCCTCACCGTGTCCGTGCACCGCTCGGCCGACCGGCCTCCGGTCTTCGCCGCACTCGTCGGCGCCACCTTCACGCACCCGGGACCGCCGTTCCCGCGCCCGGCCGCTCACCCGTCATCGCTCCGGGATCCGTACGACGCCGATCACGACATCAAGGAGTCAGCCCGCATGCGAACGCCACCGGACGGCGGACAGCACCGGCCCAGCGACACGGCCGGGAGCGCATGCCGAGCCGGCGCCTCCAGGGGAGCGGGGCAGCGGTGAACGCAGGGTGCGCGCGGCGGGGCTTCGGTGCTCGACGCCGGGAGAGTCGAGGACGGCGTTGACGGCGAGGACGCGTGTCCGCTCCCGTGCGCCCCGTTCCGGGCCGGCATGGTCGGGCCTGTGGCTTCCGCAGGGCAGCGCGATGCCTGGGCGGGGCTCCACGCTCTTGTGGCCTTCCCCTTCCCTCAGCAGAACGATCGCGTCCATGGGCAGTGCTCGCAGGTGTGACGGCGGCCGGTGGTCGGTCGCAGTGGTACTCGGCGGGCGATCGGCGCGCGGGCGCGCCGGGCGAACCACCCGCGTGCCGCAGCCCGCGCGCGAACGGACCGGCGCGCGGCCAGACTCGCCCCCGTGAACCACCCCGGCCCACCCGAGGGAGACCGCCTACCGTGAACGACCAGCACACCCCGCAGGACCCGACCGAGCAGCATCCCCAGCCGCCGTTCCCCGAACAGTCCCAGCCGCACCCGGGCAGCGGGGAGGAGATGGAGCCCCGCCCGGACCACGGCGAGAGGAGCTACCGTGGCACCGGCCGCCTGAACGGCCGCACCGCACTGATCACCGGCGCCGACTCCGGCATCGGGCGGGCCGTCGCCCTCGCCTTCGCCCGTGAGGGCGCCGACATCGCCTTCTGCCACCTGCCCGCCGAACAGGGCGATGCCGAGGAGACCGTCCGCCTCGTCACCGACGCGGGCCGGCGCGCCCTCGCCGTGGCCGGCGACCTGTGCGACGAGGACTTCTGCGCCGACCTGGTGGCCCGCAGCACCGAGACGTTCGGCGGCCTCGACGTCCTGGTCAACAACGCCGCCTACCAGATGTCCCAGCCCGAGGGCCTGGCCGCGATCACCAGCGAGCAGTTCGACCGGGTGATGAGGACCAACCTGTACGGCATGTTCTGGCTCACCCGCGCCGCCCTGCCCCACCTGCGCGAAGGCGCCTCGATCATCAACACCGCCTCCGTCCAGGCGTACAAGCCCAGCCCGCACCTGCTGGACTACGCGATGACCAAGGCCGCGATCGTCGCGTTCACCCAGGGCCTTGCCATGCAGCTCGCCCCCGAGGGCATCCGGGTCAACGCCGTCGCCCCCGGGCCGGTGTGGACGCCGCTGATCCCGGCCACCATGGACGCGGAGAAGGTCGCGCACTTCGGCGAGCAGTCACCGCTGGGCCGCGCCGCCCAGCCCGCCGAGATGGCACCGGCCTACGTCTTCCTCGCCTCCCAGGAGTCCTCCTACATCACCGCGGAGATCGTCAACGCCACCGGCGGCACACCCCTGCCCTGACGGGAAGGCCGGCATCCGCGGGCTGGCGCGTCGCCCGATGCGTGCCGCCGAAGAACGAGGGGAGGGAACCGACCGGGTCGGCCCCGGCGGTGCGCCACTTCCTCCACCAGGGGAGGCTGGTCTGCCCCGCTGGGGAGGCACCCAACCCCGCCCTCGACCCCGGCCGGGACTACTGGCCGGGCGTTGCGTCGCCTTCAACGGGCTGTTCGGCCCGGCTGCGGCGGTGTGGGTCAGTGGCTGAGCGGTGGTTCGGTCGGAGGTGGGGGCACCGGTGCGGGGTCGAAGCTGAAGGCGAGTGCCGGACGACGGGCGGCGCGGTGTGCCAGACCGACCTGGGCGGCGAGGCCTGGGTGGCGTTTGATGATGTCGGTGATCACCTGCTGCGATGCTGGCCCTTTGAGGGAGGCGTCGGCGACATCCTTGGCGAAGGCCTCCGCGTCTTGGCGGCTGACTTCCTTCGGCAGCTGGGCCAGCAGAGCGTCCTTGATGATCCTCCGAGTGATTGCGTCCTTCATGTCGGACTCCTCAGCACGACGGGTTCGGTCCACTGTACGGGGCTCCGCATCCCCCCAGCTCGGCGATCGGCCACAGCACCCACTGGGCCTTCTCCTCCGCCCACTGCTCGCGTTTGCTCAACGGGATGACGTCCACGTCGCGGGCGTGGTTCAGCATCTCTCGGACCTGGCGCTTCCAGCACCCGTCGGCGGCTTCCTTGCGGCCCTGGTGGGCGGCCCCGATGAACTCGCAAGCGAAGAGCGCGTCCTGCCCGCCCCGCAGCAGCAGGCCTTCGAGGCTAGTCACTGTTCTCACCCCGTTCATTGCTGTTCCCGGCGGCCTCGTCCTCCGCGGTTCCTCTGCGGGAGCGGGGCTGGGGCCGGGAGCGTTCGGCTGCCCGCTGGGCAGCCCGTTCGGCGATCTCCTCCATGCTCTGCTGGCGGCGTCGGCCGACCCTCGTCGATACGGACGCCCCGGCGAGCGCACCGATGAGCGCGGGCACGATCAGCCAGCCGCACACGGACAGCGGCCACACGAGGTAGGGGTAGTCCAGGTTCCGCGGCGACAGCCTGCCCACGAGGATGTCCCATGCGTTCGACCAGCCGAGGAAGAAGCAGGTCTGCAGGAAGAGGGCGACGAGGGCGCCCACGATCCACTTGCCGGTGGTGGCCACCCAGTGGGGAATGCCGCCCAGGGCGTCTCGGTCTAACACCACACCTCCCCCGGGGAGTCCCGGGGCACCGCGCAACGAGCCCTCTCTTCGACGGTAGGCCGGGGGCCGTGCGCCCGCCATCCGCCTTCCCCGCCAGGCACGGGATTCAGGGTTGCCGGACACCTGGAGCTGTCGGCCTCCCGCAGGCAGGAATTCCGGCCCCAAGAAGCCCAGAGCTCCAGTCGGCTGCGCGGCGCGATTTCCCATGGGAAATCGGTGACGGTGACAGCCTCTACGGCGCGGGGCGGGCCGCTGCCTTGAGCTTCAACCCGGCCTTCGATTGTTGCGGCGGTTTCATAGATCGCCCCCGGTGGTCCTCCGAGACGGGCGCAAAGCAAGCCGCCCCTCGGGCCTGCGGCTCTACCAGCCGTCCATCGCGCGGACGTCCCCGGACAGGGCGTAGCGGCGGCAGGCCAGCAGCTCGTCGGTGGTGGTGCCGATGTCGTTGGCGATGCGGCCCAGGTTGTCGGTGGCCTGGCGGTCAGAAATGTAGGCCGGGGAGACCTCGAGGGCGAGGACGCCGATGCGGTGCTGGGCGGCGCGGCCGGGCAGTGGCCGATCCTGCGCGGCCGCCACTCCAGGCCGCGGCCGAGCGTGCCGATCGCCTGCTGCCAGTCGGTCAGCTGGAGCAGCAGGCCGCGCACCAGGGCGTCGACGGCGGCCGCCGGGTCGGTGTCGAACGCTCGGGCCTCGGCGGTGGCCTCCGCCAGGACGTCTTCGTCCAGGTCCTCGAAGGCCTCGCGCCACGCAGCGGCCCGCTTCTCGTAGGCGGCCAGGGCGGCGTGCAGCCCGGCGTTGAGGGCGGCGGGTGACCACGGCAGCGGGGTGCGGGGTGGGCGGACGGCGGTGGACAGCACCCGCCCGGCCCCCAGGGCGAGCCCACGCCGAGTGGCGCTGCTCATCCGGCGGCCGGTACCTCGGCAGCCCGGCTGGCGTCAGTGGCGGCCTCGAGCTCGGCGGCCAGCACCTCAAGCTCGTGGGCGAGGTCGCCGAGTACGCAGGACGGGAAGGCGGCGGCGATTGAGCAGACGGTGATCAGCGGCATCCGCTCGCCGGGGTGCAGCTTCGGCAGGGTGCCGGTGGTGTGCGAGGCGCCGAGCACCACGTCCTCCGCCAGGGTGTAGCGCAGCTCCTCGGCCAGCAGGCCGTCGCTGCCCGGGATGATCTCGCGGCTGCTCGCCCGGACGATCGCCTCGGCCACCCGCTCCAGCAGCCGGCCGTGCTCCTCCTCGCCCTGGCGGCTGACCAGCTCGCGCACCCACGCGGCCGCCGCCTCCCCCGCGCCGGCCACCCGGTGCAGCGCCGCCAGCTCGGCCGCGCGCTGCACCTGGTCCTCGCCGTCGAGGGCCTCGGTCTCGTGGGTGTCGGAGTGCAGCGGCAGCGCGGACAGCGCAGAGGTCGTCATACCGGTGCAACCGACGCGGAGCCCGGGCGGTCACGGGTGCAGCAAGGGTCGCCTTGCGGCACGAAGTGCAGCGCTGCGCAGCGCGTCCGCTCTCGCTGCGCAGTGCCCGGTGCGCTGTGCGGGTGCCGGGACAACCTGCTCCTGCGCGGTTGCGTCGTGCGGGACAATCTGCAGGACAAACGAACAGCCGCGCCTCCGACCCCGGCCGGGACTACTGGCCGGCAATTGCGTCCATCTCCTCACCCTTGACCGGGGGCTGGGCCGGGAGGACGCTCGAAGTGGTGGTGTGGCGCTGTGACGGCGCCCCCACCAGGGTGAGGCCTCCGGGGATGGAGGAACCGGGTGGGTTCGTGCTGGTCCCCGCCGGGTCCTTCGAGAGGGCCCCGGAGACGACGACAGGCCG